>CAXTTH010000323.1:0-3009 GCA_964247035.1 uncultured Acetobacteraceae bacterium | reverse complement strand
AGCCGTCGCCGGCGCGGCTCCGCCCAACAGCTTCACCATCACCCCCTCCTTGCCCGAGTTCGTGAAGCCCGCGCCCCGCCCGCAGCCCAAGCCCGCCATCCCGGGCTTCACCGCCGCTCCCACTCCGGACCCGGAGGCGTCCGTGCCGGCCACCGAGGCGTCCAAGGACCCGTCGCTGTCGCCGAGCCTGTTCACCCGCCGCAACCAGTACCGCGGCGAGGGCATCTCGCCCTCCTCCTCGGCGCAGGCCGGCCAGGACCGCCGGGCCACGCCGGGCGCCGGGCTCAACCTGACGATGCCGTTGCAGTAGCCAGTGCTGCGGTCCCTCACGGTGCTGATCCTCTGCCAGTTCGCAGGGGAGGTCGTCGCGCGCGCCCTGCACCTGCCGTTGCCGGGCCCGGTGCTCGGCCTGGTGCTGCTGCTGGCCATCCTGGTCGTGCGCGGCGGCCCCGATGCGCCGCTGCGCGATACGTCCAACGGGCTGCTGCGCTACCTGTCGCTGCTGTTCGTGCCGGCCGGCGTCGGCATCGTCACCCAGTTGGACGCGCTGGCACGGGACTGGGTGGCGATCCTGGCCTCCATCCTGGCCTCCACCACGCTCAGCATGCTCGTCACCGGCTGGCTCATGCAGCGCCTGTCCCAGGGCCAGGCGGAATGACCGGCGTGGCGCAGCTCTGGGTCTACCTGCAAACCACGCCGCTGCTCGGCCTGGCCGCCACCCTGATCGCCTGGGAGATCGCCAGCTTGCTCAGCGGCCTCGCCCGCGGCCACGTGCTGGCCAACCCCATGCTGATCAGCATCGTGCTGCTGGCCGCCCTGCTGCTGCTGACCGGCACGCCGTACCGCGCCTATTTCGAGGGCGGCCAGTACGTGCAGTTCCTACTCGGCCCGGCGACGGTGGCGCTGGCGGTGCCGATGCACACCAACCTGGCCCGCATCCGCCGCGCCGCCCCGGCCATCGTGCCCGCCCTGCTCGCCGGGTCGCTCACGGCCGTGGTGAGCGCCGTGCTGATCGCCCGCGGCTTGGGGGCGTCGCGCACGGTGGTGCTGTCCCTGGCGCCGAAATCCGTCACCACGCCGATCGCCATGGGCATCGCCGAGCAGATCGGCGGCTCCCCCTCGCTGGCCGCCGTGTTCGTGCTGATGACGGGGCTGACCGCCGTGCTGCTCGGCCCGGCGGCCATGCGGCTGGCACGGGTGACGGATTAGCGGGCGCAGGGCCTCGCCGGCGGCACCGCCGGCCACGGCCTGGCCACCGCGCGCCTGCTGCTGCTGAACGAGACCGCGGGCGCGTTCGGCGGCCTGGCGATCGGGCTGAACGGCATCATCACCGCCATGCTGGCGCCGCTGCTGGTGACGCTGCTTTAGCTTACCGGCTGCGCAGCGCCGCGATCAGGGCGGCCAGGCTGGGCGGCGCCTGCCGGCGGCGCGCGTGGTACAGGTAGTAGCCGGGAGCGGTCCAGCACCAGGCGTCCAGCACCCGCGCCAGCCGCCCCGCCGCCACGTGGCCGGCGACCTGGTCCTCGAACAGCAGCGCCACGCCTTGCCCGGCCAGCGCCGCATCCAGGATCAGGTCGCTGTCGTTGAACACCAGCGGGCCGTCCACCCGCACCTCGAACGGCCGCCCGGCCTCCTCGAACTCCCAAGGGTAGAGCCCGCCGGCCGTCGCCAGCCGGTAGTTGATGCAGCGATGCCCGGCCAGCTCATGCGGCGTGAGCGGCACGCCGTTGCCAGCGAAATAGCCCGGCGTCGCCACGACGGCCGAGCGGACCCTCGGCCCGACCCGCACCGCCACCATGTCCTTGGCGACCTTCTCGCCGAACCGCAGCCCGGCGTCGTAGCGGCTCGCCACGATGTCCGTCAGCCCCTCGTCGACGGTGAGCTCGACGCGGATGTCCGGGTAGGCGGCCAGGAAGCCCGGCAGCACCGGCCACAGCACGGCGGTGGCGGCGTGCTTGGGCGCGGTGATGCGCAAATCCCCTGCCGGCTTGCCGCGCGCCTGGCCCAGCGCCGCCAGTTCCGCGCCGATCTCGCCCAGCGCCGGGCGGAGCGTTCGCAGCAGCCGCTCGCCGGCCTCCGTAGGCGCCACGCTGCGGGTGGTCCGCGCCAGCAGCCGCACGCCCAGGCGGCTTTCCAGCGCCCGCATGGCGTGGCTCAGGGCGGAAGGCGACATGCCCAGCCTGGACGCCGCCCGCGTGAAGTTCAGGCAGTCGGCGACCGCCAGGAAGGCGACCAGGTCATCCAGCTCGTTCCGCTTCATTGCTGCAACCGATGCATAAGTTCATGCCGTCTTTGGCATCTAATGGCATGGCCGTCCCGCGCCAGATGCTGGCGATCACTCAGGGACCCCTCGCAATGCGCTACAACCAGCTTGGCCGCACCGGCCTGTTCGTGTCCGAGCTTTGCCTCGGCGCCATGACCTTCGGCGGCGGCGGCGTGTGGAGCGTCATGGGCGAGGTGGGCCAGCCCGCGGCGGACCGCCTGGTCGGCCGCGCCCTGGACGCCGGCATCAACTTCATCGACACCGCCGACATCTACGCCGATGGCCAGTCCGAGGCGATCACGGGCGCCGCGCTCAAGAGCCTCGGCGTCAGGCGCAGCGACGTGGTGCTCGCCACCAAGGCCTACGGCGCCACCGGACCCGGCCCGAACGATCGCGGCGCGTCGCGCGGCCACATCATGGACGCCGTGCACGCCAGCCTGAAGCGGCTGGGCACCGACACCATCGACCTCTACCAGATGCACGGCTTCGACTCCGTCACCCCCGTCGAGGAGACCGTGCGCGCGCTCGACGACCTGGTGCGCCAGGGCCATGTCCGCTACGTCGGCATCTGCAACGGGCGCTCCTGGCAGGTGATGAAGGCGCTGGGCGTGGCGGACCAGCGCGGCTGGGCGCGGTTCGAGACCTTGCAGGCCTATTACAGCCTGGCCGGCCGCGACGTGGAGCGCGACATCGTCTCGATGGTGCAGGACCAGAAGCTCGGCCTGCTGGCGTGGAGCCCGCTGGCG
>CAXTTH010000322.1:0-3028 GCA_964247035.1 uncultured Acetobacteraceae bacterium | reverse complement strand
GGCCAGGAGGCCGAGGCTCGCCGCCGAGGCAGCGGCCTGCTCGGAGCCGACCGGACGGAGGCGGTGCTGCAACGCGCCGTGCTGGTGCGGCAAGCCGCTGGCCCGGCGGCGCGGGCCGCAGCCCTTGGTCTGCTAACCCAGCCTTCGCCGAAGTGACGGATGCTACTGGACCAGGCTGCCCGCCGGTGAGCCTGCACCCGGCAAAGGCCCGAGGAGGGGGTTGTTGAAAATGGCTGCGGCTGCCCCGGCTGGTTGGACAACCGTCGTTCCACCCGATGACGACGCGCCAGGTGCAGCGCTGCTTGAGCGGGCCTGGCCGCCCTCGTTGCGGCGGTAGTATCGTTCGATCGCGTCGGCAAAAGGGATCGAGGCCCCCTCTGGCAGGGTACGGCCGAGCAGGAGATCGCCGCCCCGCACGGCCTGCGCCTGGATGCTGGCCGCGGTGGCGCAGCCTGCCGGCAGCAGCCGCGTGCGCCGTGCGTCATCGCCAGGCCAGATGTCAGCAGCGTCGAATTGGCCGGGACCTCGGCAGGCATCGGGCAAGATGCCTGCCAGCGTAGGCAGCAGGAGCACCGCATCATCGGGCCGGTTTGCCTGTCCTGACGGCAGCACCGCCGCTGCTGGATAGACGAGGACGGGCCGTCCCAAGGCGTTGCGCACTGCACGCGCGCGCAGCAGAGCCAGTGGCCCAGAGACATAGAGTTCGGGCAGGCTCTGGACCGGCAGGATCGGCTGCAACGCGCGCAATCGGTCGAGATCGACAGGAGACAACGTAGTGCCTTGCGGGGCGAACGCGATGACAAGCGGCGCGATCGGCTCTGTTGCACGGTATTCGGTCACTGGTGGGGGGACCGGTGGCAAGCACCCTGCAACCGACAGGACCAGGAACGCCGCGGCGAAGAGCTGCAATGGGTGCCGCATCCTCCTAATCCACCACGAAGCCGACGCCAGGCGCCACGACCTGCCCTGGCGTCACCGGGGCTGCTGGCCCGTGCAGTGCTCGTATGGCCCGGTCGGTAGGTTTTGGAAACGCTCCAGCGGCGGAAACGGGCTGGCTCAGGTAGGGGGTAATCAGGATGACCAGTTCCGTCTCGTCGCGTTGATAGCTGTTCGACCGGAACAATGCGCCCAGGACTGGCACGTCGCCAAGGAATGGAAACTTGTTGAGCGTGTTCTGCTCGTTGCGCTGAAAGAGTCCCGCGATGGAGAGCGTCTGTCCGCTGGCCATCTCCACGTTGGTCTCCGCGCTGCGCGACACGAACGAGGGCACGGTCGTGCCGGCGATGGAGACGGAGTTCGCGGAGCTGAGCTCGCTGACCTGCGGCTTCACCAGCATGGCAATCCGCTCGCCTGGCAGGATGGTGGGGGTGAACGACAGCTGCACGCCGAACGTCTTGTACTCGATCGTGGTGACGCCAAGGGCTTGCGGCACGGGAATGGGCACTTCGCCCCCCGCGTTGAAGGTCGCGGTCTCCCCCGACAGCGTCGTCAGGTTCGGCTCAGCCAGCGTGGTGACCAGGCCTTCGCTTTGAAGGGCGTTCAGCAGGGCGTTCGCATTCACCCGATGGCTGGTGAGGCCTGCGCTGAGATTGCCGAAGTTGTTCGTGGTGGTCGTGTTGGTCTGGCCCGACAGGCTCGTGGTCAGGCTGGAGGCGGCAGCCTGGCCGAGGTAGCTCCCGGTCACGAGGTTGAAGGCGAAGCTGCCAGGGTCGGCAGCCACGTTCAGGTTGAGGCCGAGCTGGGTGATGGTGGTCCGTGACACTTCGGCGATGCGCACGCGCAGCGTAACCTGCTGTGCCCCGGCGAGCCGCGTCCGGTCGAGCGGCGGCAGGCCGGTGGCATTGTAGGCGCGGGCCGTGGCGCTGGTGTCGAGCGCCTGGCCCAGGTCGCCGATTGCTCCCCGGGCGACGATGCGGTTGCCTTCGAAGCTGAGCGAGATGGTGCCGTTGCCGGGCGGCAACGCGGCCTGGGCCGCGGCGCTGCTGCGAGTGACGCGCAAGGTCATCTGTGCCGCCAGCCCGCTCTGGGCGTCGGTGGCCGATAGCGTGGTCTGGCCCAGTTTCCGGCCGTAGACGTAGAGCGTGCGGGGAGACACCACCTGCACGTCGGCCACGGATCCATCGCCCACGAGCACATTGGCGGCGTCACGATCCAGGCGGAGCAGCCGGCCCTCGCCCACGGTGAGGGCGACCATCCCTTGCAGGGTTTGTCCGTGCGCTGTGAGGGGAGTGACAGCCAAGCCCGTCAGCATGGCCAGCAGAACGGTCAACAAGCGCCCGTGTTTCGGGTCGGGTGTCATGCAAGCACACCCAGCAGCCGGGCTACCACCAGGTCGATCACAGGAGTTCCAGGTCAGTGGAAGGGGAAGAGGAGGACCCTGCCTAACGGAAGAGGGCTATGCAAGGCGACAGGGGTGACAGGCATGGCCCAGAACTCATGCTACCGCAGTGGTCCTGCTGCCATAGGGTCAGCATCAGCTCGATCGCTAGATTGCTAAAGCGCGGTAGTTCGACATTGTAGATAAGCTCAGTTCGTCACTTGGTGGCGCTGCTTTGGGACACGGTGACGGCGGACAGCATTGGGCTTGAAAAGCATGCCAGCGATGTAGCCAAGCTACTCGGTTCAGCCTATCTGGCCGTCTTCATGCATCAACGCCATGTCCAGTGGGCTGTAGGTGGGGATGGTCGTCTTCAAGTCCATAATGCCCCTTATGCTGTGGGTGTTCGGCAGGAGTTTACGTCGAGCGCTTGCGAACAGGAGAGCGGAAAGATGGACGCCCCTTTCACGCACCGTCAAACGCTGAAATGCACCCGTGCAGGTGTTGCAGGACGGGATAGAGGCTACGACGTCAGGACTGAACCAAATCAGCACGTGATAATCCGGTTTTACCACATGCTGTCTGTCCCGACTTTCCGGAGCAGATTGAGAGCCGGAAGCCCCGAGCTTGGTCGGTTTTCGAAGTAGGGTTGACTAAGAGCCGACCATCACAACCCGGCTTGTTTGATGATGCGATGTGCGGCGGCGGTGG
>CAXTTH010000321.1:0-3041 GCA_964247035.1 uncultured Acetobacteraceae bacterium | reverse complement strand
ATCAGGGTGCAGCCGGCCAAGCCAGCAAGGCACAGCAGGAAAAGGGCGCGGACCATGCCGCCACGTTGCATCAAAGCCGCGCCTGGGCAAGATGGCGGCCTTGCACCGGAGCGCCCCGCATGTCCGCCAGCAACCAGCGCATCGACGGCCGCCGCCTGTGGGACAGCCTGATGGCGATGGCGGCGATCGGCGCCACGGACAAGGGCGGGGTGAGGCGCCTGGCGCTCAGCGCCGCGGACAAGGCCGGGCGCGAGCAGTTCGGCGCCTGGTGCCAGGCCGCCGGGCTGGCGGTGCGGACCGCCACGATGGGCAACATGTTCGCCCGCCGCGCCGGGCGCGACGCGGGCCGCGCCCCCGTGCTGTTCGGCAGCCACCTGGACAGCCAGCCGACCGGCGGCAAGTTCGACGGCACGCTGGGGGTGCTGGCCGGGCTGGAGGTGATGCGCACGCTGAACGAGCTGGGCATCACGACCGAGGCGTCGGTCGAGCTGGTGAACTGGACGGACGAGGAGGGCGCGCGCTTCGGCAAGGCCATGATGGGCTCCGGCGTGTGGGCCGGCGTGTTCGGCCAGGCCGAGACGGAGGCGCTGCGCGACCCGGACGGCGTGAGCGTGGCCGAGGCGCTGGACGGCGCCGATGCAGGCGGCGGCCTGCGCGGCCCCGAGCCGGCCCGGCGCTTCCCCGCCGCCAGCTATTTCGAGCTGCACATCGAGCAGGGGCCGATCCTGGAGGCGGAGGGCTGCGCCATCGGCGTGGTGACGGGCGGGCAGGCGCAAATCTGGTACGACGCCGTGGCGACCGGGCAGGACAGCCACGCCGGCACCACCCCGCCCGCAGCGAGGCGGGACGCGCTGCTGGCGGCGGCGCGCGTCATCGAGCTGGTGGACCGCACCATGCGCGCCCGCGGCGAGGCGGGACGCGGCACGGTGGGCCAACTGTTCGTCAGCCCGAACAGCCGCAACGTCATCCCCGGCGAGGTGCGCTTCAGCGTCGAGTTCCGCCATCCGGACGAGGCGGAGCTGGCCCGCATCGCCGCCGAGTTCCCAGGCGCGGCCGAAAGCGCTGCGCGGGATTCGGGCGTGCGGCTGGAGCTGTCCGAGCGCGTCCGCATCGCCGCCCAGACGTTCGACCCGGCGTGCGTGGCGCTGGTGCGCGAGGCGGCGGCGCGGCTGGGCCATGCGTCGCGGGACATCGTCTCCGGCGCCGGGCACGACGCGATCTTCGTGGCGCAGCACGTGCCGGCGGCGATGATCTTCACGCCCTGCCGCGACGGGCTGTCGCACAACGAGGCGGAGAGCATCGAGCCGGAGCAGGCGGAGGCGGGGTGCCAGGTGCTGCTGGAGGTGGTGCTGGCGCGGGCGAACCGGGCTGCTCGATGATGACCGGCGCTTCCTGGAACGACATGCTCGATGGTCCTCGCCGACTTGCCCAAGAACCGCGGCCGCCGTGCCTGTGATGGGCAGGGCATTGCGCCGTTGCTTCCGTGTCAGCCTGCAGCTTCGCCAGGGACCTCAAAGCCATCCAATGAGGATCGCTGTTTGAAGCCGCCCGCCACGCCTGGGCCAACCGGTTGGTGCCGAAAATGCCGGCTCTCGTTGAGCAAGGCTGGAACTATTGCCTGATTGGTCGTGAGACTGGCCTGAGCAGAGGCGTTTGGCTAATAGGGTAGAGCGCAACCGTGGGGGAAGAACGGCGATGGATCATAGCCGATGAACATCGCCCGGGTTGAGAACCGTCTGGTCATCGCCAGTCAGCCGATAGGCGTGCCGGTGTATGACTTTGATTTCGATCTAAACTTCCGATGCACCCATCCACATGCCTTTGACCATGAGGAGCGTTGCATTCTTCGGACGGGTGCGGTCCCTGACTATGAATCTCACTTTGAGGAGATGCTTGGCTGGGGCCTGAGGCTCATCAATTCTCCAGATGAGCATGCACTCGCAAGCCAACTTGAGCATTGGTATCCCTTTATAGCCGACCTGACTCCTCGTACAGAGGTATTCGATAGGCTTCCGTCCGTCGCGGACATAGAATACAGATTCAGTTGGCCGATATTCCTGAAGGGATCGCGGCAGACTAGCAAGCACAGTACGTCGCTATCAGTCATCGAAAATGCCACTGCCTATGAATCTGCTGCTGAGTCTTACGTGAGAGATGATATCCTTCACTGGCAGAAGGCCGTTATCAGAGAGTTTGTTCCGCTTTCTCCTGTCGCCGGAAGCATCCATGGAAAGATTGCTCCTTCACTGGAGTACCGTTCGTTTTGGTGGGATGGCCGTTGCGTCGGCTGGGGCCGCTACTGGTATCAGGTCCCGCCGTACGGCTGTAAGGATGCCGCGGTCGGCCTCGCCATGGCGCAAGAAGCGGCACGACGGCTGAAAGTGCCTTTTCTCGTCATCGACTTTGCTAAGACCGCACAAGGAAACTGGATAATCATCGAGTGCAACGACGGTCAGGAATCTGGCTACGGTGCGATTGAACCGCGCTCACTCTGGAATCGCGTCTTGTTCGGAGATGCCGCACCCGCTTGAGAGCGGCGTACGGAGAACGCCTGAACCGAAGCGTCAAGGGCGTCGCGCAAGGCCCTGTGTTTCTGCTGCGGGCGTGACGATGACCCCGAAAAGCGTCCCGATCGTGCCGAACAAGCGCCGGCAAAACAGTGGACTTTCAATAGGCTCTGCGCCGAACAACGCCAAATCCGACAAGCGCGCTCAGGACTTGAAGTGGCACGCCGCGTACTGGCCGGGCCGGCCATGCGCCTGCTCCAGCGCGGGCGGCAGGGTGCGGCAGACCTCCTGGACCTTGGGGCAGCGCGGGTGGAACACGCAGCCGGGCGGCGGGGCGAGCGGGCTGGGCATCTCGCCGCGGATGGCCGGGGTGCGGCTGCGGCGGCGGCCGATGCGGGGCACGGCGTCCAGCAGCGCCTGGGTGTAGGGGTGGCGTGGCTCGCGGTAGAGCTCCACCGCGCTCGCCAGCTCCACGATGCGACCCAGGTACATCACCGCCACGCGCGTGGACACGTACTCGACGATCTTCAGGTC
>CAXTTH010000320.1:0-3045 GCA_964247035.1 uncultured Acetobacteraceae bacterium | reverse complement strand
GATCCACGAGAAGACGATGCCATCGCCGTTTTCCGCCTGCACGGCGCGCTGGAACGCCGGGTCGCGGGCGGTCATGTACTGCGCACCGTGGTCGAACGTGGCGTCCCCCTCGGCCGTCGCCACCCGGCGCACCGACATGCGGCCCCCGGCGGCCCGGCCCTTGTCGAACAGCCTGACCTCGCAGCCTGCTGCCTTCAACCGTTGCGCGCATGACAGGCCCGCCAAGCCTGCTCCGACCATTGCCACCCTCATCATGACCCCTTGCCGCCATCAGCTTGCCTGCGGCGTGGCTGCATCTAGTTTTCAAAAAATCGTCAACGCCCAGAACAATGCCGCTGCTGGAAGCAACCGCGGGTAGCCGTGTGCGCTGCGGGTGCTCACAATCCGCCTCGGAGACTCGGCATGACCTCTGAATTCTGGCTTTGGCTCGACACCATCGCAATGCTGGTCGGCGGCTTGGCCATTCTGCTCATCGGCAAGCAAAGGACCGGCCATGAGCAGGCCCATAGTATTTTCCACGGTATCGTGCCGATCATTGCCGCGTGCTCCTATCTCGCGATGGCGGCCGGGCAGGGCAGCGTCATCGTGCCGGTTGGGGTCACCCTGCCGACCGCTCCTGGCGACACCGTCGGCATCGTGGGCCGGATATTCTACTGGGCGCGCTACGTTGATTGGACCTTCACCACGCCGCTGCTGCTGCTGTCGCTCGCCTACACCGGCCTCCAGTCTGGCCTGCGCCGCGGCGGCCTGATCGCCGGCCTGCTGCTGGCTGACCTCATGATGATCATTACCGCCTTCGCCTTCGGCCTGTCCGAGACCAGCTGGATCAAGTGGACCTGGTTCCTGACCTCCTGCGTCGCTTTCCTGGCCGTGTACTACGTCATGTGGGGGCCGCTGCTACAGGAGAACCGGACGGAGTCGGCCGAGGTGCAGGCCGACTACCGCCGCAACGCAATCATCCTGTCAGTGCTGTGGCTGATCTACCCGATCATCCTGGCCTTCGACACCGACGGCCTTGGCGTGATCAGCAGCACCGCCGGCGTGGCGCTGATCGCCATCATCGATTTCGTGTCCAAGGTGGCCTACGGCTTCCTGGCCGTCTCCAGCATGGGCAAGGTGGTCTCCCACGAGCCCACGCTGACGGTCAACGCGACGAGTCCGCTGCGCTCCGCGGCTTGAAGCCAGTGCTGGGCAGCGACCCTGCCCAGCACGTCCTCCCAGGCGTGCCATGACCCTCGCATCCCACCGTTCAAGCGCGGCGCTGATCTTGATCTTTCTTGCCGCGACGACGCTGTTGCCGCAGGCGGCAGGGTGCCTGGCCGTGCTGGCCTTCATCATCCTGCTGGGCGTGCCGCATGGCGCGCTGGACAGCGAGATCGCTCGTCCCTTCATGCGTCCCCATTTCGGCTGGGCCTGGTTCCCGGTCTTCGCGCTGCCCTACCTTGGGCTGTCGGCCTGCGTGCTGCTCGCCTGGCGGGCCGCTCCCATCCCAACGCTCGCCGGGTTCCTGGCCGCATCGGTCTGGCACTTCGGCGCCGAGGACGCCGGGCCGCGCCCGCTGGAGGCCCTGGTCCGCGGCGGGCTGCCCATCGCGCTCCCCGTGCTGCTGCACCCGGCGGCAACGGCCCACCTCCTTGGCCTGGTTGCCATGCATCCGTTGTCCGAGCCGCCGGATTGGCTGCTCGCCGGATGCTACGCATGGGTGCTGGCGGCGGTGCTCTGGACCGGCCGCAGCCTGGCCCGCGGCCGGGCCTCCAAGCTGGTCGAACCTGCGTGCCTGCTGCTGCTGTTCGCCGCGCTGCCGCCGCTGGCCGGGTTCGCCGCCTACTTCGTATGCTTCCACGCCCCCCGGCACATGGCGGCGCTGATGCGGGACGTGCGCGCCCCGCGCGTCCGCACCCTGGCGGACGCAGTCAGGCGGTCGGCGCCGGTCACGGCGCTGACCCTGCTGATCGGTGCGGGGCTGTGGCGCTGGTTCCCCGGCGACCCGGCGGACCGCCTGCTCGCGCTGACCATCGAAGGGCTCGCGGCGCTGACCTTGCCGCACATGCTGCTCGACCTGCTGACCGGCTGGTGGGTCACGCGCGAAGCGGCGTCGCGTCAGCGCAGGTTGGCCCCGGACCGCGCCAGGGTGGCGGCGGCAAGCCCGTAGGTCACGGCGCCGATGAAGAACGGTGCGCCGCCCCAATTTGGCCCGCCGGCCTGCAAGGCGCCCGCGAACACGAGCGCCGCCACGATCGGCGAGAAGATGGCCGTGAGCCCTTCGACGGATGACAGGCCACCCTGCAGCTCGCCCTGGCGGCTCGCTCCCGCCTTGGCCGACAAAAGCCCCCGCAGCGCCGGATCCGCCACGGCGCCGAGCGCTTGCAGCATGATGGCGATGTAGATCACCCAGCCTGCCTGGGCCATGCCGAAGGCAAGGTAGGCGGCCACACCAAGGCCAAGCCCGGCAAAGGCGGACCGCCGCTCGCCGAAGCGGCGGATGACCGGGCGGATGAGCACGCCCTGCACGAAGGCCTGGCTCATGCCCACGACCGCCAAGGCCAGCCCGTTTTCCTCCGGTCCCCAGCCGAACCGCACTTCCATCGACAGGACGAAGCTGGTCTGCAACGCGCCGAAGCCGAACCAGATCAGCCCCCACCCAAGCGCCAGCCATCCTGTCACCCGGTCCGCGAGCAAGCTCCGGAGCGAACCGATGGCATTGGCCCGCCGCCAGGAGAAGCCCCGCCGCCGGGCCGTTGGCAGGCTTTCCGGCAGGACGAGCGCGCCGTAAGCCGCATTCGCCAACGCCAGCCCAGCCGCGGCCAGGAACGGCAGGCGCAGGCTGACGCCACCCAGCAGGCCACCCAGCGCCGGGCCGAGCACGAAGCCCCCGCCGACCACGGCGCCCACCAGGCCAAACCTGGAGGATCGCTGCTCCGGCGGCGTGATGTCCGCGATGTAGGCGTTGGCGGTCGCGGCACTGGCGGCCGTGGCGCCCGCGCACAGGCGCCCCAGCAGCAGCCCCGCCCCCCTCGGCGCCCCAGCCCCCCGCAGGGTGTTTGG
>CAXTTH010000319.1:0-3054 GCA_964247035.1 uncultured Acetobacteraceae bacterium | reverse complement strand
CCAGCCGGGGCGGCAACGCGGCGTGGGCCAGGCCCGGCCACTCGCCTAGGGCCTGCTCGCCCAGCGCCGGCTCTACCGCCATGTCCTGCTCGGGGTCGCCGGCGCGGAACAGCGCCGCCGCCGTCAGCCGGGTGCGGGAGAGGGGCGTCACCACCCAGGCGGCCGGGCGCGGCAGGCTGGCGGCCAGGGCGCGGTGCATCGGCACGTCGGCCGCCAGCGCCTCCGGGCAGAGCGGCACGTCCATGACGCCGTACAGCATGGCGCGCGCGTTCTCCTCCACCAGCGCGTGGCGGATCAGCCAGAACCGGGTCTCTTGCATCTACTCTCCGATGTTCAACAGCGCGCCGCCTTCGCGCGCGTGGCGGAACTGCACGGCGAACACCCACAACGCGCCCGCCATCCAAACGACGTTCAGCCCGAACGCCCAGGCCAGGTGGTCCCACCGCACCACGCCATCCGCGATGGCGGCCCGCATGCCCTCGAACACGTGCGCCGAGGGCAGCGCCAGGGCGACCGGCCGCACGAAGGCGGGCAGCACTGCCACCGGATAGAACACGGCGGAGAACGGCGTCAGCCCGAACAGCACCGACCAGGCCAGCGCCTCCGCCCCGGCGCCATGCCGCAGGATGAGCGACAGCACGCCGAGCGACACCCACCAGCCCATCACCATCAGGTTGGCGAAGAACAGCGCCACCACGGGGCCGAGCGCGAACAGGTTGAACGCATACAGCACCCAGGCGAGCAGCACGGCCGGCAGCACGCCGGCGACCATGCGCAGCGCGGACACGCCGACCAGGGCCGCCAGCATCTCCCACGGCCGCATCGGGCTGACGAAGACGTGGGCCAGGTTGCGCGACCACACCTCCTCCAGGAAGGAGAGCGCCACCCCCATCTGGCTGCGCAGCGCCACTTCCCACAGCAGCACGCCGCCCAGCAGCATCGCAGCCGCGGTGACGGGCGCGCCGCTGCGGCCGTTGATGAAGGAGGCGGTGAAGCCCCAGATCAGCATCTGCAGCGTCGGCCAGTAAGCCAGCTCGAGCAGCCGCGGCCAGGACCGGCGGTAGAGCGCCAAATGCCGGTAGGTCAGCCCCCAGACCCGGAGCGCCGAGGCGCTCATGCAGCACGGGGCCGGTCGCGGGCGATGTCGAGGAACACCGCCTCCAGGTCATCCTGGTGGTAGCGCGCCAGCAGCTCGGCGGGCGAGCCGCGGTCCACCACGTGGCCTTGCTTGAGCATCAGCACGTCGGTGCACAGCCGTTCCACCTCGGCCATGTTGTGGCTGGCCAGCAGGATGGAGCAGCCGCTCGACGCCCGGTAGCGCTCCAGCCAGCTTCGCACCCAGTCGCCGGTGTCCGGGTCGAGGCTGGCGGTCGGCTCGTCCAGCAGCAGCACGTCCGGCCGGTTGACCAGCGCCTTGGCCAGCGCCACCCGCGTCTTCTGCCCGGCCGAGAGCTGGGCGGCAGGGCGGCGCAGGAACGGCTCCAGCTCAAGCTCCTTCGCCAACTCCGCGATGCGCCGCTCCAGCTTCGGCACGCCGTACAGGTAGCCATACACCCGCAGGTTCTCCGCCACCGACAGCCGGCCCGGCAGCGACACGTAGGGCGAGGAGAAGTTCATCCGCGCCAGGGCGGCGAACCGGTCCCGCGCCATGTCCCGCCCCAGCACGGTGATGCTGCCCGCGGACGGGACCAGCAGGCCCAGCAGCATGGCGATGGTGGTGGTCTTGCCCGCGCCGTTGCCGCCCAGCAGCCCCAACGTTTCCCCGGCGGCGAGCCGGAACGACAGATCCTGCACCGCCGTGACCGCGCCGTAGCGCTTGGTCAGCCCGTCCACCCGAATGGCATCCATGCGGCAGCGATTAGGCCGCGCACGCCCTTTCGCCAAGGGCGACCCGGTCCACCGCAGCGCCGGTCAGCAGTTGCAGCCCCGCCGCGATCCCCCAGTCCAGCGCCGCCGGGTCATCGCCGCAATCCAGCACCAGTTGGTCCGGCTGGCATTCCTCCAGCAGCGGCGCAGCCTCCGGCAGGCCGGCGGACCAAGGCAGCAGCAAATAGTCCAAGTCGAGTGCCGCTGCGGACAGCACGGACAGGATGGCCGGCGTGGCATGGCGCAGCATCAGCCGGTAGTCCCGGGCATAGGCGAAGGCGCGGGCGAAACCGAATGCTGCGGCATCCGCCACCATGTCCGCCGGGTCCAGCACCAGCACGACCCGGCCGCGCAGCCCCGTCGGCAGCAGCCCGTCAAAGCGCAGGAAGTCCGGCCCGAGCAGGCTGGCCACGTTCAGGTCCAGCGCGAACGGCCCGGCGTTGGCCAGCTCGCCCGGGCTGGAGAGCAGCGCCAGCATGCGGCGGTCCAGCGTGCGGGTGAGGCGACGGTACAGCCACGGCTCCCCCGTCAGGTCGCAGCCCGGCAGCAGGGTGTCCGCCAGCTCGGGCAAGAAGATCGTCCGTTGCTCCCACGCCAGGACCGGCGCGCCGCCGCCGAAGCGCCAGACCGGCTGCCGCCGGGCGAAACGTGAGATGTCGGCATGGGCCAGGGTCGATTCCAGCAGGATGAGGGACGCCGGATCGAGCGGCGGAGCCGGGTCGGCGGAGGTGGCCGGCTCGCCCCCGTCGAGGCTGGCCAGCATCAGGTCGGCATCCTCGGGCAGGTCATAGAGGAACACCAGGTCCCGCATGTCCGGCGCTGGAATGGCCGTGTCCGCCAGCATGTGGTCGAGCGCGTCCACAACCTCCAGCAGCGCCGCCTCTGCATCGCCCCGCCAAACCACGGCCAGCCGTGATCCGGGCAGGTGGAACAGCTCGGCCCGCGCGGCACACAGCAACGGCGCCAGGGCCGCCTCGGCGAGCCGGCGATGATGGGGGCGGGACAGCGCAGGGGGCAGCCGATCCAGGCGGAGCAGCAAAGCCTGGCGCGACACCCCGGCGGAGCTGCAATCGGCGATCAGGCCATCCAGCCGTTCCATGGGCGAAAGCCGCATCGCGGTCAGGCGCCCGGGGCCCGCCGCCGGGCGGCGCGCCGGCCGGCGTCGCGCGGGACAGCGCGTCGGTGACC
>CAXTTH010000318.1:0-3055 GCA_964247035.1 uncultured Acetobacteraceae bacterium | reverse complement strand
GCCACGGCCGCCGCGGTGGGCGACCGGCTGGCGCGGGTGGCGGGTGAGGTGCAGGTGCTGGTGGTGACGCACAGCCCGCAGGTGGCGGCGCGCGGCTCGGCGCATTTGCAAGTGGCCAAGCGCCTTTCCGCCGGCCGCGTCCGCACCGACGTGTCGCCGCTGGACGGCCCGGCGCGGCGCGAGGAGATCGCCCGGATGCTGGCCGGCGAGCGCGTCACGGACGCGGCGCGGGCGGCGGCGGATAGCTTGCTGGGGAGCGGGGCGGTCTGAGCTGGCGAAACAGCATCTTGGTATGTTCAAGCGGACAAGACTGGAACTGGTTGGCTCTTGAAGATGGAAAACCATGTCCGGTTGATCGACTTGATGCGACGATGTTTTCACCTGCCTTCACCAAGGGCTATGTCGGCAGCTTGAGCTTGGCTTTCCTTATCTCCGCAACGCCCTGGAGCTCTGGGTCACTGTTCAAGTCCATGATGACCGCAAGATTTTCGAATATTTGATACAAATCTGGTGGCATAGGGACGCGATTTGTGAGGTAGGCATAAGCGATGCTGTCAAGTGCTAAACTATACTCTCCCACTCTAATGAACGTGCTAGTCTGGTTTTTTTGCCACCCGTCATACACAGATGCAGCTTTATAGAGTGTATTCAAATCGTTTCTAACAGTCTGATAGTCGAACAAGATTATGGTCCTTCGTTGGGTGGGATATTTGTTGGGTAAGCCGTAACAATCGCCTGTCCGTCACGTCCTATGATGGCCTCAATGTCAACGCCGTCTCTGGTCCCTCTAACTGCTGTGCGGCTACCATCGGCAGGAAGTCGATCTGACGCAGGATCATTTGCTACATCTTTGACGGCTTCGATTACTTTATCGTCCGACCAATCAGATGGAGACTCACTTTTACCCGGTATGTTGCGGCCCGGCCCATGACCACCACCGCCCTTTTTGTCGCCATCCAGAGTGTATTTTCGCCAGCCACTCGAAAGGGTGGCTTCACCAGGCTTCGCAAGGTCCGCAGGCAAGCCATTTGGCGCTGTTGCCGCCGATGCTGTCTGTCCAGGCGTTAGGCTGGCATCTCTCGGCCCTTGCTGCTGAAGGATGGTAGGCCTGCTCGGCGCAGTATGGGGTTGAAGCCGTTCAGGCTTCCAGCCAGAGATGAGGTAAAGAAGCAGGGCCAGGCCGCCCATTGCTACAACCTGCTCTCCATCCGTTCCGCTGGCATTCGCCTTCATGACACCTGACACGTTTCCATGCGTCACAGCCTCGATGGCCCGATGGCTGGCATTGGCCAGGAACCGTGGCCAACTGTCGGCGCCAACCTTCTGGGCAGCTGCCGCAAGGTCATCGCCGGCTTTGGCCAGTTCGTCATAGGTTTTTCCCTCGACCATTCCGCGCGTAGCGCGGCGCAGGCGATCGACGATTTCGTCGCTGGTGTAAATATCCAGGAACTGCGCCCGGAACGCATCGCGGCTGAGCCTTGAGGCGCCATACCAGGCTATCACTGCGGTTTTCAGGTTGTTGCGGGCGGAGTCGCTGGCGGCGGCGTCCCAGCGGCTGCGATCGTTCCGCGAAACGTGCATGATGATGCTGGACGCGACGTAATCGACGTGCTGGCCGGCATTGGCCAGGCGGAACAGATCGTTTGCCCCGGCTGCATTGCTGCTGGGGTCGCTCTTGGGGGCAGTCCCGGTGCCGAACCAGCCGTGGCCCTGCCGCCCTTGGTAAACCCAACTCTCGCCGACCGTCATATGAAATTCCACGCACGTTGTTCTTATGTTCTTACATCCAACCCGGGAGTTTCAATGCAAACGCGTTTGGCAGGCTAATCCGAGTTACCGCCCGACCACCGCCAGCCCCGCCACCTTCGCCCCCACAAAACTCTGCGGCTCGGACGGCGCTGCGTCCAGCTGCGTCTCCAGCCGCGCCACGCACCGCCCCGTCTCGGCGATCACCTCCGGCCAGGTCCCCAGCCCGGCGTGCAGCGTGCCGAGCAGGCATTGGTCGTAGAAGGTCAGCTCCCGGCCGGCGTCGCAGCCGAAGGAGGGGCGGTCGGCGCGGGCCGCGGTGAGCAGGATGCGGTTCGGACGGGCCATCGGCGCGCGGGCGAAGCCGCCGCTGTAGCAGGCGGACACGATCGCCACGGTCGGGGCGGCGCGGCACCCGGCGCGCAAGGCCACGTCCAGGTCCCGCGGCGTCAGGAACTCCTGGCGCGGCGCAAGGTAGGCGCTCCCGCCATGCGCCCCGTGCGAGGTCACGAACACCAGGCAGGCCGTGCCTGGGGCGGGATGCAGGGCGGCGATGGCGTTCAGCACGTGCCGCCGGGTCGCCAGCAGGGTATGCGGGGCCGCCGGGTCGGCGCTGAGCCGGTGGATGTCAGGTGCAGCTGCACCGGCTTGCAGCAGGGCTGCCATCTGGGTGGCGGCGTTGTCGAACACCCGCAAGGAATCATCGCCGGCCACCAGCACCGCCGCCCAGCGTTGGCCCGGAACAGGTTGCGCCGCAGCGGACCCGGCGAGCAGCAGCAGCGCGAGGCCGAGCAGCTGCCTCACGGGATGATCCGGTGCAGGGTGGTGCGGCGCATGTCGGTGTCCTCCAGCTCGCTTGTGGTGGGCACGTCGTACCGGGCTACGGGGGGCCGCCGGGCCGGCAGGTAGGCGCGGCCGGGGTCGGCGATCCACACCTCCGCGCCGGCGGCGGCCATCGCCCGCAGCCAGGGCATGATGCGTTCCGTCATGGCCGCCTCGTAGCACACGTCCCCGCACAGGATCAGGTCCCACCGGTTCGGCGCACCCGTCAGGTCGGCGGTGAAGGCGGTCACGGCGACGTGGTTCGCGGCGGCGTTCAGCACGGTGGCCGCCGTCGCCACCGGGTCGATCTCGACGGCGTCCACCTGCGCCGCGCCGGCCATGGCGCAGGCGATCGCGGCCAGCCCGCCGCCGGCCGCGAAGTCCAGCACCCGGCGTCCCGCGACGCAGCCCGGGTGGTCCAGCCCGTGGCGCGCCATCGCCAGGCTGCCGGGCCAGGCGAACGCCCAGAACGGCGGCTCCCCGCCGG
>CAXTTH010000317.1:0-3064 GCA_964247035.1 uncultured Acetobacteraceae bacterium | reverse complement strand
GCGGAGGACGAGCAGGCAGTCTGGCGCTTCGCGCCTCACCCAGTGCGAGACTGCAAGCTGCCAGAGGCGACCTATCGCACGACGGAAGGATTGCTGGCGGCGGCCGTTGAGCTTGTCGGGTTGCTCGGTTATCAGGGTTTGATTTCGATGACGACCAAGGCGTTCGGGGTGCCGCTGCCGGAGAGGGCTGCGGAGCCGTTCTGATAGGAGGCGACATATGTTGCGAGTATCGACCCTGGCCTTGGCGGCAGCTTTAGGCTCTGCCCATGCGCAAGATGTCACCACGCTCACCGTGGCGACCGTCAACAATCCCGACATGCTGGTGATGCAGAAGCTGTCGTCGCAGTTTGAGGCGGAGCATCCGGACGTCAAGCTGCGCTGGGTCACGCTGGAGGAGAACGTGCTGCGGCAGCGCATGACGGTCGATGTCTCGATGCATGCGGGCCAGTTCGATGTCATGACGGTCGGGATTTACGAAGTGCCGATCTGGGCCAAGCAGGGCTGGCTCTCGCCGTTCGACGCCATCCCGGCCTCCTACCGGGTGGATGACCTGCTGCCGTCCCTCCGGGAGGGGCTGACGCTCGACGGCAAGCTGCATGCCTTGCCGTTCTATGGCGAGAGCACCTTCACCCTCTACCGCAAAGACCTGTTCGCCAAGGCCGCGCTGACGATGCCGGAGCGCCCGACCTGGACTCAGGTGGCCGGCTTCGCGGAGGCGCTTCATGACCCGGCGAACGGGACCTATGGCCTGTGCCTGCGCGGCAAGCCCGGCTGGGGCGAGAACATGGCCGTGCTGGCCGACATGGCCAACAGCTTCGGCGGGCGCTTGTTCGACCTGAAATGGGAGCCTCAGTTCACCTCCGAGCCTTGGGAGAAAGCGGTCGCTCTCTACGTCAACCTGCTCAAGAAGGACGGGCCGCCCGGCGTGACGTCCAATGGCTACAACGAAACCTTGGCGCTGTTCGCGGGCGGGCATTGCGCCATGTGGGTGGACGCCACGGTGTCCGCCGGCTTCCTTGCGGACCCGAAGCAGAGCACGGTCGCAGGCAACGTAGGCTATGCCCAAGCGCCTTACGAGACGACGCCGATAGGCTCGCACTATCTCTGGGCCTGGACGCTGGCCATCCCCGCCACCTCCCGCCATGCCGAGATGGCCAAGCAGTTCGTCGAGTGGGCGACCTCTCCCGCCTACCTGGCCCTGGTCGCCAGCACGCAGGGCTGGGCCGCGGTGCCGCCGGGAACGCGCGCTTCCACCTACAGCGCTCCCGAGTACCTGAAGGCAGCACCCTTCGCGCCCGCCGTGCTGCAAGCGATCCAGACCGCGAACCCGAATCACCCGACGGAGCTTCCGGTGCCCTACACCGGCATCGGCTACGCCTCCATCCCGCAATGGCAAGGGATCGGCACCACTGCAGGCCAGGATATCGCCGGCGCGCTCAGCGGCCAGACCAGCGTCAAGGATGCGCTCGACCAAGCTCAGGAGGCGACGCGCAGGACGATGGTGCAGGCCGGCTACATAAAATAAGGCAGCTGCGATGTACCTTGAGAAGTTCCGCCTTGATGGCCGCACGGCGTTCGTGACCGGCGGCGGCCGTGGCATCGGCTTGGCTGCCGCGCACGCCTTCGCGGAAGCGGGCGCTGCCGTGGTGATCTCGGATCATGACGAGGAAGTGCTCGCCTCAGGCGTCGCCGCCCTCGCGGCGGCGGGGTTCAAGGCCCACGCCATGGCGCTGGACGTGACCCGGTCGGACGAGGTGGAACGCCAAGCGGACGAGGCGAACCGCATGGCCGGCCCGGTCGATGTCCTGTTTGCCAACGCCGGCATCGCATGGCCAGACACGGGGGCGGAGAACATGACGGACGAGGTCTGGTCCCGCATGATCGATGTCAACCTGACCGGCGTATTCCGCTGCTGCCGCTCGTTCGGCCGCCACATGCTGCGGCGCGGCCGCGGCAGCATCGTTGTCACCGGCTCCATGTCCGGCATCATCTCCAACCGCCCCCAGCGGCAGGTGCACTACAACGCCGCCAAGTCCGGCGTGCATCACCTGGTGCGATCCCTGGCGGGCGAGTGGGCCGCGCGCGGCGTGCGGGTGAACGCGGTGGCACCTGGCTACATCGACAATGCGATTTCCGGCCCGGGGCTGCGCATGCCGGAACTGGGCGGCATCTGGCTGGAGAACACGCCCATGCACCGGGGCGGCACGTGCGAGGAGGTCGCCTCCGTTGCCCTGTTCCTGGCCTCCGACGCCGCGAGCCTGATGACGGGAGCGGTCGTCGTGGCCGATGCGGGCTACTGCCTGTGGTGATCTGACGAGGTGACGCCGCAGTACCTGATTGGCTTGGATTTCGGCACTGAATCCGCGCGCGCGGTGCTCATCAACGCGGTTGACGGGCGGCAGGAAGCCAGCAGCGCGCAGCCGTACCGGCATGGCGTCATCACTGGCCGCATGCCGGATGGCGTCCCGCTCCCGCCTGGCGCCGCGTTGCAGGACTCGGCGGACTACCTGGAGGCAGCTGAAGTCCTGCTGCGCGCGGTCGGCGCTAGACGCCGGGTGCTGGGCATTGGCGTGGATTTCACCGCCAGTTCGCCGCTGCCCGCCCGTGCTGACGGGACCGCCCTGTCCGCCCTGCATCCAGGGGCGCCGCACGCCTACGTGAAGCTGTGGAAGCACGCGACGGCGCAGCGCTATGCCGACATCCTGAACCGGCAAGGCGGAGCCTATCTCGCCAACACCGGCGGCAGGCTCTCAGGGGAGTGGATGCTCGCCAAGGCGGCGCAGGTCGCCGCCGAGGCTCCCGCGCTTTGGGCGGAGGCGGAGCGGTTCATCGAAGCAGGCGATTGGCTGGTGTGGCAACTGACCGGCCGGGAGGTGCGGAGCCTCGATTTCGCGGCATACAAGGCGCACTTCACCCCGGAAGCAGGCTATCCGGCGGATGCCGTGCCGGGCTTGGCCGCGCGCCTCGCCCCGCCGCACGTCGTGGGAACGGCCGCCGGCCCGCTGTCGGCCGCATGGCGCGCGCGCACCGGCATCGAGGGCGAGGCCGTCGTGGCCGTCGCTGC
>CAXTTH010000316.1:0-3067 GCA_964247035.1 uncultured Acetobacteraceae bacterium | reverse complement strand
AACCTATGCCGCCTATGCGGAAAAGTTCAGGACTATCTTTGGTTAGAACTCTCCGCCCTGTTAAGGTAATGCACTTCGGAGAAGAGTTCGTCTGGCGGAGTTACATGCAACGTATCCTGCAATTCCGGTTCGCAATTGCCTGATACGCCCCTGTGAAGACAAATGGTGATTCTTCCGGGCACCTTCTCGTCAGTAGGCCAGACAGGATCGTCAATGGGCGGCCCTTGAGAGGCACCGAACTGCCAAGCCGAACGCGTGGCGAACGACTTGGACAAATCGATATCCGAGATCACGGCCGAGGCCGGAGATGCGGCTTTGACGACGCTCAGTGCGGCAGCCGCCGCAACTGACACGAAGCCTAGGCGCATCAGCCTCACTGGTCCGGGTAGCTGTGCGTCTCCGCCGCGGCACCCGGCTGCGTCACTGCGCCGAGATGCGCCGGGCCGACCAACTGGGCGAACTTCCAGATCGCCCCGCTGTTGTAGTCCGTCCGCCGCGGCGTCCACGCGGCCCGGCGCTCGGCCAGCTCCGCGTCGGACAGCAGCACGTCCATCGTGCCCGCCACCGCGTCCAGCACGATGCGGTCGCCGTCCCGTAGCAGCGCGATCGGGCCGCCCAGCGCCGCCTCCGGCCCGACATGGCCCACGCAGAAGCCGCGCGTGCCGCCGGAGAAGCGGCCGTCGGTGATCAAGGCCACCGACTCGCCCATGCCCTGGCCGTAGATGGCGCTGGTGGTGCTCAGCATCTCGCGCATCCCCGGCCCGCCGCGCGGGCCTTCGTAGCGGATCACGAACACGTCGCCGGCCTTGTAGGCGCGGGCCTGCACGGCGGCGAACGCGTCCTCCTCGCAGTCGAAGCACAACGCCGTCCCCTCGAAGCGCTGGTTGGCCATCCCCGCCACCTTCACGATGGCGCCGTCCGGGGCGATGTTGCCGCGCAAGCCCACCACGCCGCCGGTTGGGGTGATGGGGCGGGACACCGGGTAGACCACGTCCTGGTCGGTCGGGAACACGACATCCTTCAGGTTCTCGGCCATCGTGCGGCCTGTTACCGTGATGCAATCCCCGTGCAGCAGGCCGCCGTCCAGCAGCGCCTTCAGGATGACGGGGATGCCGCCGATCTTGTGCACGTCGAACGCCACGTACTTGCCGCCGGGCTTGAGGTCGGCGATGTACGGGGTGCGGCGGAAGATTTCCACCACGTCGTCCATGGTGAAGCGGATGCCCGCCTCGTGCGCCATAGCCGGCAGGTGCAGCCCGGCGTTGGTGCTGCCCCCGGTGGCCGCCACCACCACGGCCGCGTTGTGGAACGCCTCGCGGGTGCAGATGTCGCGCGGGCGCAGGTTCCGCTCCACCAGCTGCATCACCGCCCGGCCGCTCGCCGCCGCCCAGCGGTCGCGGTCCTCGTACGGCGCCGGCGCGCCGGCTGAACCCGGCAGAGCGAGCCCGATCGCCTCGGAGACGGTGGCCATGGTGTTGGCGGTGAATTGGCCGCCGCACGCCCCGGCGGAGGGGCAGGCGACGCATTCCAGCTCGTGCAGCTCCTCGTCCGTCATGTTGCCGGCGGCGTGCTGGCCCACCGCCTCGAACACGTCCACCACCGTCACGTCCCGCCCCTGGTAGCGGCCCGGCAGGATGGAGCCGCCATACATGAACACGGAGGGCACGTTCAGCCGCAGCATCGCCATCATCATGCCCGGCAAGGATTTGTCGCACCCGGCCAGCCCCACCAGCGCGTCGTAGCAGTGGCCGCGCATGGTCAATTCCACCGAGTCGGCGATGCACTCACGCGACACCAGGGAGGACTTCATGCCCTGATGCCCCATGGCGATGCCGTCCGTCACCGTGATGGTGGTGAACTCGCGCGGGGTGCCGCCGCCCTCTGCCACGCCCGCCTTGACGGACTGCGCCTGGCGGGAGAGCGCGATGTTGCACGGCGCCGCCTCGTTCCAGCAGGTTGCCACCCCCACGAAGGGCTGGTTGATCGCGTCCTCCCCCAGGCCCATCGCGTAGTAGTACGAGCGGTGCGGCGCGCGGCCCGGCCCCTCGGTCACGTGGCGGGACGGCAGGCGGGACTTGTCCCAGCGTTTGGTCAGCAAGATGGTGGTCTCCGTGTTATTCAGCCGCGAGGGGCAACGCGCCTGGCGCCAGTTTTCCGACGTGACGGCCTTCGGTGGCCAAGATCAGTATATCGGCTTCGTCCAGCCCATGGGCAACACATAGGACGCAGCCGCATGGGAAATCGCCTTTGACAAGGCTCGTCCGGGGCAGCCTGGTTTCGAGAAGGACCACTGCCATCAAGTAAATTCAAACTCGACTGGAAAGCGAGATGCTGACCTCGATGCAGATAGCAATCCGGTCCCCGAGGCAGCAAGCGCTCGCATATTGTTCCAGGAGGCAACCGATGGATTTCTTTGAAGATGAAATCAGTTTTCATAACGCCAGCCTTGTCGGGATTTGCCAGGTAAGAGATCATGTCGTTTTATCCCTGGAAGACGTCAGCGTCTGCGATGATCAGGTCTCTGCGGCCGTCACAATAAGCAACATCGAGTACCTTACGCGCGATGGTTTGCCATTGGCGAACCTGCAAATGGAAACAGACGACGGGGAGGTTTTACGACTCGCTGTTGATAGCGACATCGTCACCTTGGTAGTGACTTGGCATCAATACGCGCCTCGCTCCAGCGATACGCACACTTATCGAATGTCGGGTAAAAGGATTAAACTCGACGTCGATCAGGCTTAATCCCACAAGCCTGGATGCTGTGCCATCAGGTTTGCTGCCAGATGCATGGGCCAGGAATGATCACTCGATCCGCTTGAGCGCCGCCTCCAGCCGGGCAGTCTCCGCCCGGAAGGTAGCCAGCCGCTCCCGGTTCTCCTCCACCACCTCCGGCTTGGCCCGGGCCACGAAGTCCGCCTGGCCCAGCTTGCCCTCCACCTTCGCCGCCTCCGCCCGCGCCCTCCCCAAATCGCGCTCCAGCCGCTTGCGCTCGGCGGCCAGGTCGATCAGCCCTTCCAGCGGCAGCACCACCACCGCCTCGTCCAGCCCCACTTGCGCGCTGTTG
>CAXTTH010000315.1:0-3076 GCA_964247035.1 uncultured Acetobacteraceae bacterium | reverse complement strand
GTGCTGGGGGGATCGGCCGCGCGTGCCGCCGACGCGGTCTCGGCCGCCGACCGCAGCTTCGTCGCCATGGTCAGCCAGGGCGGCCTGTTCGAGGTCAAGGCCGGCCAGCTCGGCGCCGAGCAGGGCAGCGCGCAGGACATCCGCGACCAGGGCAGCACCGAGGCGCACGACCACGAGGGCGTCGGCGCCAAGCTCAGGCAGGTCGCGTCCGACGCCGGGATCACCTTTCCCGACACCCTGAACGCGCAGTTCCAGAAGCAGTTGGACGACCTCAAGGCGCTGTCCGGCGTCGCCTTCGACAACGCCTACCTGCGCGACATGCAGGACATCCACGCCAAGGACGGCGCAGCCTTCGCGGTGGAGGCCAGCAGCGGCGGCGACCCGAAGCTGCGCGCCTTCGCCGCCGAGACCCACCGCATCGTGCTGCGCCACATCGGCGAGCTGAAGGCGGTCGGGCCGGAAAAGCAGTAGCGGGGCGGCCTGTCTCTCCTATCCAACGCCGTCATCCCTGCGCAGCCTTTCCACGCGCGAAGCGTGCACGCGAAACCTTTGGCCATTTCCGCCCTGCATCCGAAAGCGGCCAACTCGTGCAAGCGGGGCATCCCCTTCACCCCTCATGACAAGGTGTCCAGAGGATGACCATCCTCTGGTGGGGCTCGGGGCAAAGCCCCGACCTGGATTGCCGAGTGTCTCTCAGCAGCCTGCCAGGGATGCCTACCCAGGCCAACGCCGGGCGCCCAGATGCCTAGCCGCAACGCTCCCTGGGACGATGTGCCGGACGCTCGGCGCGCGGTCATGCGCGCGGTCAAGGCCAAGGACACCAAGCCGGAGCTCGCGGTGCGCCGCATGGTCCACGCGGCAGGCTACCGCTACCGCTTGCACCGCAAGGACCTGCCTGGACGGCCGGACCTCGCGTTCGGGCCGCGCAAGAAGGTGATCTTTGTCCACGGATGCTTCTGGCATTCGCATTCCGATGGCGTTTGCAAAGCGGCAAGCGTTCCGGTGATACGGGTCGGCTACTGGGCCGCGAAGCTGGAAGCCAACAGGGCCAGGGACGCAAGGAACGTGGCGGCCCTCGAGGATTTGGGTTGGCAGGTCCTGGCCATCTGGGAATGCTGGCTGAAAGACCGCGATGGAACGCTTACGGTCATCCGGGACTTCCTGGATCGCCTTGACGGAGCGAAAGGCACATGACCGAGGGCCGCCCTGCTTTCTACGAGTTCTTCGCCGGCGGCGGCATGGCCCGCGCCGGGCTCGGCGCGCAGTGGGAATGCGTTTTCGCCAACGACATAGACCCCATGAAGGCGGCGACCTACGCCGCGAACTGGGGCGGCAACCATCTTGCGTGCGCAGACGTGGGGGGGCTCCAGGCGTCCATCTTGCCAGGCCGGGCCGAGCTGGCATGGGCCTCCTTCCCGTGCCAGGACCTTTCCCTTGCCGGGGACGGCGCCGGGTTGGGCCACGCCACTTCCGGCGCGATGACCCGCTCAGGCACGTTCTGGCCATTCTGGGCGCTCATGCAGGGCTTGCAGGCGGAGGGCCGGGCGCCGCGCCTGATCGTGCTGGAAAACGTGTGCGGGGTCCTCACGTCGCACGAAGGCCGCGACTTCGGCGCGATCTGCGCGGCCTTTGCGGGCGCCGGCTACCGTTTCGGGGCAGTGGTCGTGAACGCTGCGCATTTCGTGCCGCAGAGCCGGCAGCGCGTGTTCTTCGTCGCCGTGGCTGGCGACTGCCTGTTGCCGCCCGGACTCACGGTTGCAGGCCCTGTGAAGGAATGGCATCCGCCGGCCCTGGTCATGGCGCAGTCGAGGCTGGCTTCCGGAACCTGTCGCGGTTGGCTGTGGTGGACCTTTCCGAAGCCGCCTGAGCGCAACGCGGCGTTCGCCGACTTGATCGAGGACGATCCCTCTCACGTCGCGTGGCACACGGACGAGGAAACCCGCCGCTTGCTGGCCATGATGTCGCCGGTCAACCAAGCCAAGGTCGATGCCGCCAAGCTGGCAGGCAGGCGGTTGGTCGGCGGCATCTACAGGCGGACCCGCCCCGACGGAGACGGGGGCAAGGCGCAACGTGCCGAGGTGCGCTTCGACGACGTATCCGGCTGCCTCAGGACCCCGAGCGGCGGCTCCAGCCGCCAGACCGTTCTCGTGGTGGACGGCGAGCGCGTCCGCTCCCGCCTGCTGTCGCCCCGCGAGGCGGCACGGCTCATGGGCCTGCCGGACGAGTACAAGCTCCCGAAGCGCTACAACGACGCCTACCATGTCGCGGGAGACGGCGTGTGCGTCCCGGTGGTGCGGCACCTGGCGAGCAAGTTGCTGGAACCGATCGTCGCAGCCAATAGGGACGCACGCGCGGTTGCGATGGCCGCGGAGTGATCCCATGGCGATCGACCTCCCGTTCCGGCGCAAGGCAGTTCGGACCCTGACCAGCCAGGTCGGCTGCTACGTCCTGTGCGATCTCGACCAGGTGCCGATCTACGTCGGCCAGTCCACCGATGGCATACGGGCCAGGGTGAACCGCCACCTCACCTCCGCCCGGTCGGACATCATCGCGAACCGTCAGGTGGATGTCTGGGAGATCGCCTGGGTTTGGGCCTATCCCGAAACGGACAGGGCGCGGATCGGACCGCTGGAGGACGCGCTGTTCCACCAGTTCCATCCCACGTCCGCCTTGATGAACGGCAAGGCGCCGAAGGCGCCACCCTCGCGCACGCCCCCCGCCGAGCCGCGACAAGTCGTGCAGGTCATGGCAGACGCAGAGATCAAGGAGAAGCGTGACCCGGCCTTGCGGCTGCCGAGGCAGGCGGAGCACTACTCGCAAATCGTCGGGCACTTCCTCGCGGTCAAGAACTCGAAGGAGATCGCTGGCGCGATCCAAGCCCACTTCGACCGGCTTCAGAAATACCACAAGGAGCTTCTGGGGCAGGCCATCGACATCGAGGATGACGGTGGCCCAGAAAGCTAAGCCGCGTACGGAAGCGCCAGCGCAAAGGCTCCTTCGGCGGGCGAGCCTTCCCGCTCTGGGCCGATGCAGCCGCCACCCAGCCCAACCTGCACCCCGCCCTCCTCGCCAAGCT
>CAXTTH010000314.1:0-3076 GCA_964247035.1 uncultured Acetobacteraceae bacterium | reverse complement strand
GGCCGCGCAGCGCCACCCGGTGCTCCGGCCCCAGCCGGAACGCGCGCTCGACCTCGCGCTTGCCGACCCGGCCGGACGCGCCGCGGATGAAGTCGCGTACCGCCTCGCGCGAGGGCAGGGGGGAGGGGGCGCCGTCCTTGCGCTGCCGTGCCACCTAGACCGCCCTGCGCGCTTTCGCGCCAGCCTTCGCGCCAGTCTTCGCGCCCGCCTTCGCAATAACCTTCTTCTTGGCGGCAGGCTTGGCCTTCGGCTTGGCCGGCCGCGCAGACGGCTCGGCTGCGGCTTTCGGAGCCGCTTTCTTCGCGGCCGGCTTCTTGGCGCCGGGCTTGGCCTTCAGCGGCTTGCCCTTCTCGGCCAGCAGCGCCACCGCAGCCTCAAGCGTCAGCTCGTCCATGGCCACGTCCCGGGGCAGGTTGGCGACCACGTTGCCGCCTTGCAGGTATGGCCCGAAACGCCCCTTCTTGATGACCAGCGCCTCGCCTGTCGCCGGGTGCGCGCCCAGTTGGCGCATGGATTCCAGCTTCTTCTGCAACGCGTCCACGGCGCGGTTCAGCCCGATCGACAGCACGTCATCGTCCTTGTCGAGCGAGGCGAACACGGCGCCCATCTTCACGTAGGGCCCGAACCGGCCGATGCCCGCCTCCATCAGCTCCCCCGTCACCGGGTGCGCGCCGACCGCGCGGGGCAGGGACAGCAGGCCGAGCGCCTGCTCCAGGCTGATGGTGTTGCCCTCCATGCCTTTGGGCAGCGAGGTGCGGCGGGCCTTGGCCTTCTTGTTCTCCGGATCGGGCGCGCCCTGCTGCACGTACACGCCGTACGGGCCGCGGCGGACGGTGATGTCCTCGCCGGTCTCCGGGTGATGGCCCAGCTCGCGCATCCCCTCCTTCAGGGTCTCGCCCTCGTCGCCGCCGTCGATCGCCAGGCGGCGCGTGTACTGGCAGGCCGGGTAGTTGGAGCAGCCGACGAACGATCCATGCCGCCCCAGCTTCAGACCCAGCCGCCCGGTGTGGCACACGGCGCAGACCCGCGGGTCGCTGCCGTCCTCGCGCACCGGGAAGAAATGCTCGCCGAGGTCGTGGTCCAGCGCGTCGATCACGTCGGAGATCTTCAGCTCGCGCGTCTGCTCCACCGCGTGCGAGAAGTCGCGCCAGAACCTCTCCATCACCGCCCGCCAGTCCGCCCGGCCGTCCGAGATGTCGTCCAGCTGCTCCTCGAGCCCGGCGGTGAACCCGGTGTCCACGTAGCGCTGGAAGAACGAGGTGAGGAACGCCGTCACCAGCCGCCCGCGGTCCTCCGGCACCAGCCGCCGGCTGTCCATGCGGACGTAGTTGCGGTTGCGCAGCACCTCCAGGATGGAGGCGTAGGTGGAGGGGCGGCCGATGCCCAGCTCCTCCATGCGCTTGACCAGGCTGGCCTCCGAGTAGCGCGGCGGCGGCTGGGTGAAGTGCTGCTCGGCCGCCACCCTGTCGCGCCGCAGCGGGTCGCGCTCCTGCATCGGCGGCAACATGCGGGAATCGTCCCGGCTGTCGCCCTCCGGCGCCTCGTCGGTGGCTTCGCGGTACAGCTTGAGGAAGCCGTCGAATGCCACGATCGAGCCATTGGCGCGCAAGTGCGTGCCGCCGCTGACGATGTCCACGGCCACCTGGTCCAGCTCGGCCGATTGCATCTGGCTGGCCACGGCGCGCTTCCAGATCAGCTCATAGACCCGGCGCTGCTCGTCGTTCAGGGTGCGCCCCATCGCGTCCGGCGTGCGCCCCACGTCCGTCGGGCGAATGGCCTCATGGGCTTCCTGGGCGTTCTTCGCCTTGGTGCTGTACTCCCGCGGCGCGCCGGGCACGTAGTTGCGGCCATAGGCCTCGCCCACGTGGTCGCGGATCGCCGTGATCGCCTCGCGGGCCATCTGCACCCCGTCGGTCCGCATGTAGGAGATCAACCCCACCGTCTCGCCGCCGATGTCCACGCCCTCGTAGAGCTGCTGCGCCACCCGCATCGCCGCCTGCGCGCCCAGGCCCAGCTTGCGGCTCGCGTCCATCTGGAAGGAGGAGGTGGTGAACGGCGGCTGCGGGTTGCGCTTGACCCGGCGGCGCTCGACGGACGCGACCGAGAACGTGCCCGCCTCCACCGCCGCCTTCGCTGCCGCGGCCTTGCCAGCGTCGTTGATGTCGAACTGGTCCAGCTTGCGGCCGTCCAGGTGGGTCAGCCGCGCGGTGAACGGCGCACCGGCCGGCGTGGTGAAGTGCGCCTCCACCGTCCAGTACTCGCGCGGCTTGAACGCCTCGATCTCGGCTTCCCGCTCGCACACCAGCCGCAGCGCCACCGACTGCACCCGCCCGGCGGACTTGCTGCCCGGCAGCTTGCGCCACAGCACGGGCGACAGAGTGAACCCCACCAGGTAGTCCAGCGCGCGCCGGGCGAGGTAGGCCTCGATCAATGGCTGGTCCAGGGCGCGGGGATGCGCCATGGCATACTGCACGGCGGTCTTGGTGATCTCGTTGAAGGTGATGCGCTGCACCTCGACGCCCTTGAGCGCCTTCTTGTCCTCCAGCATGGCGCGCACGTGCCAGGAGATCGCCTCGCCCTCGCGGTCCGGGTCGGTGGCCAGCCACAGGCGGTCCGCCCCCTTCAGCGCGCGCACGATGGCGGTGATCTGGCGGTTGCCGCGCTCGTCGGCCTCCCAGTCCATGGCGAAGCCTTCCTCCGGCCGCACCGATCCGTCCTTCGGCGGCAAGTCCCGCACGTGGCCGAAGCTCGCAAGCACGGTGAAGCGGTCGCCGAGGTATTTGTTGATCGTCTTGGCCTTGGCGGGCGATTCGACGACGACGACGTCGGTCATGAGATCCTTAGGTCAGGCGAGGAGCGCCACGCGGTGGCCCGGCAGGGTTTCCACCAACCCGTCCAGTTCCAGCACAAGCAGCACGGCCATCACGGTGGAAGCCGAGAACTGGCAGCGCCGTATCAGATCGTCAACGGGCGCAGGGTCCGCCCCGAGCAGGGCGAGCACCGCCGAGCGGGCCTTGGCGCTGTCCCCCGGCGGCTCGGCCGGCCACGCCGCGGCGGCTTCCGACAGCCCCGGCAG
>CAXTTH010000313.1:0-3083 GCA_964247035.1 uncultured Acetobacteraceae bacterium | reverse complement strand
GTGCAACGGGTGCGGGACGGCGACGCGGCACGGCTGGACCCGAGCGGCCGGCCGACCGTGCTGATCGCCAAGGCGGGGGCGCAGAACTACGGCCACACGGTCGTGGAAATCCTGCCCAAGCTGCTGAGCCTGGCGCGGTCCGGCCTGCGGGACGTGCGGCTGCTGCTGCCGGAGGGCATGGCCGCCTTTGCGCCCCTGGTCACTTTGCTGCTGGGCCATCTCGGCATCCGCGCCGAACTGGCGTTCGAGCCGCGGCAGCGGCTGACCGAGGTGCGGGATTTGGCCTACCTGGGCCCGGTCTCCGAGCACAACACGCGCAAGTCCGAAACGCTGCTGGCGTGGCGGGACCTGGTGCGCACCTGCCTGGGCGTGACGCCGCAGCCCCGCCGGCGCTTGTACGTCGAGCGGCCCGGCACCGACCACCGCAGCCTCAGCAACGCGGCGGAGGCGCGGGCCGTCCTGGAGGCGCAGGGCTTCGAGACGGTGCATCCCGGCGCCATGGGGTTCGCCGACCAGGTGGCGCTGTTCGCCCAGGCCAGCCACATCGCCGGCCCGCTGGGGGCGGGGCTGACCAACATGCTGTTCGCGCCGCCAGAGTGCCGCGTAACGATGATCGACCCGGGGCTGGCGGACTTCTTCTTCTGGGACCTCGCGGCGCTGGCGGGGCAACCCTTCACCTGGCTGTTCACCGGCCCCGTGTCGCATTACTCGTGGGACCTGGCGGCAGGGCGTTACGCGGTCGACCTGCACGGCCTGCGCTACGTGCTGGAGCGGTTCAACCCATGACGCCGGGTGGCATCGGGGCGATGACCGCCTGGCGTGGCCACGGCGACCGGCTACCCTGGCGCGGCCGGGCCGGAGCAACCAGGTGAGGCAGCGCATGTCCGAGCCGGGCATCGTCGCGCCACCCCTTGCAACCGGAGTTGAGCCATGAGCGACCCGTCCGATTACACGCCGCCGGAGGTCTGGACCTGGAAGCAGGGGACGGGCGGCCGGTTCGCGTCCACCAACCGCCCGGTCGCGGGCGCCACGCACGACAAGGAGCTGCCGGTCGGCCGGCACCCACTGCAGCTCTACTCGCTGGCCACGCCGAACGGCGTGAAGGCCACGGTCATGCTGGAGGAGCTGCTGGCGCTCGGCCACAGCGGCGCGGAGTACGACGCCTGGCTGATCCGCATCGACGGCGAGCAGTTCGGCAGCGGCTTCGTGGGCGTGAACCCCAACTCGAAGATCCCCGCGCTGATGGACCGCAGCGGGCCTGCGCCGATCCGGGTGTTCGAGTCGGGGGCGATCCTGCTGCACCTGGCCGAGAAGTTCGGCGCGTTGCTGCCGACGGACCCGGCGACGCGCGCCGAATGCCTGTCCTGGCTGTTCTGGCAGATGGGCAGCGCGCCCTACCTCGGCGGCGGCTTCGGGCACTTCTACGCCTACGCCCCCGCCAAGATCGAGTACGCCATCGACCGGTTCGCCATGGAGGCGAAGCGCCAGCTTGACGTGCTGGACCGGCGGCTGGCGGACCATGAGTACCTGGCCGGGCAGGACTACACGATCGCCGACATCGCGGTGTGGCCCTGGTACGGCGGCCTGGCGAAAGGAAACCTTTACGGGGATTCGGCCACCTTCCTGCAAGTGCAGGACTACGCGAACGTGCAGCGCTGGGCGGAGCAGGTCGCGGCGCGTCCGGCGGTGCAGCGCGGCCGCATGGTCAACCGCATTTCCGGCGAGCCGTCCAGCCAGCTGCACGAGCGCCACGACGCCGGGGACTTCGTCACCAGGACGCAGGACAAGCTGGCGCCCGAAGGCTGAGGCGGGCCTAAGCCTCCGGCTGGCCGCTCATCACCGAGCGGATGAAGGCCACCGTCCGCGCGGCGATCAGCCCGGCGTCGTGGTCCAGCGTCGCCACGTGGTACGAGTTGTCCAGCCAGAACAGCTCCACTCGGCCGGAGCCGAGCGAGGAGGCGATCAGGCGGGCGTTCGCCGGCTTGACCACGTGGTCCTCCCGCGACTGGACCACCAGCACCGGGCAGGTGACGCGGCCGAGCAGGTCCCGCGTCACGGCCGTCAGCGCGTACAGCTCGGCCACGCAGCGGATCGGCACGGTGGGATAGGCCAGCTCGCGCGCCGCCGGGTCCTTGATGTCGGAGCCGATGCCGGGGAGCTGGGCGGCCAAGTCCCCGCCGAACGCGAGGCCGGCCAGGTCGGCCGAGTCGAGCTGCACGACGGCGTTGATCGGCACTGCGCCGCGCAGGATGCCGGCATGGCGGGCCGCGGTGAGCAGGGTGAGGGTGCCGCCCATGGACAGGCCGGCCATGAACACCGCGGAGCAGCGGCCGCGCAGCTCGTCCAGCGCGGCGTCCATGGCGGCCACCCAGTCCCGTGCGCCGGTGCCCGCCATGTCCTCCGGCGAGGTGCCGTGGCCGGGCAAGCACGGGGCGGACACGGTGAAGCCGGCGGCGGCCAGCGCCATGCCGAGCGGGCGCATGCTTTGGGTGGCGCCGGTGAAGCCATGGGCCAGCAGCACGCCCACCTCGCCGCCGCCGAACAGGAAGGGCTCGGCGCCGGCCATCACGACTGAGGTGCTCATCCTGCGTTTCCCCGAAGCCCTGGCCGCCGCATGACCTGCCAGAAGGCGGCGCTGAGCCCGATCACGATCAATGGATCACCCACAGCCCTGGCAAGGCTGGGTGGCGCGGCGGGCATGGCCGACCACGTATGACGGCAGGATATTGCCGGGCTCGCCGGTCAGCAAGGGATTCCGCCATGGTTGGGACGCGCGCGCCAGGAAGCCTCCGCCTGCTGTGGCTGGTCTGGTGGGCTGCCATGCTCGTGCCGGGGGCCCACGCCCAGGCGCCAGGGCTCTCCGCCGCGGCGCCAGGGCTCCAGCCGCCCGGCCAGGCGGCAGCCGTGCCGCCGGCCCCCGTCTTGCTGAACCATCCGACCGTGACCGACACCGCCCACCTCAAGGGCGGCGGCGTCGATGTCGCGCTGTTCGGCATCAAGGGCTGGGCCGGCGACCCGGCGCGGGGGGGGGGGGGGGGGGGGGCGGGGGGGGGGGGGGGCGGGGGGGGGCCGGGGCCGGCGCG
>CAXTTH010000312.1:0-3104 GCA_964247035.1 uncultured Acetobacteraceae bacterium | reverse complement strand
ACGTCAGCGCCAGTCAGGAAATCCGTCAAGAGCCAGCCGACACAGCCAATCGTATAATACCAACTGCCCTGCGCTGTGACCGTTTTTGTCCAGGGGGCGGCTGCGACGGATTTGATGCGGTCCGGTGTGTCGGTGAGCCAGTTCCAGGCGGCGCAGCACCGGTCCACGATGGTGTCGCAGGTGTCGAGCACGCGGTTGCTGAGCTTGTTGGCGCGCAAGTGCTCCCACACGTTCTCGACCGGGTTCAGCTCGCGGCTGTGGGGCGGCAGGTGCAGCAGGCTGATGTTCCCTGGCACGCGCAGGCCCCCGCGGGCCTTGTGCCAGCCTGCGCCGTCGCAGACCAGCACGGCATGGGTGCCTTCGGCGACGCTGCGGCTGACCTCGGCCAGGTGCAGGGTCATGGCGTCCGTGTTGGCGTGGGGCAGCACCAGGGCGGCGCCGACGCAGCGCTCGGCGCACACCGCCCCGAACAGGCAGCCCTGCGCTGGCATTCCACCTGCTCCGCAGGCGGAACCTTGGCCAGCTTCGCCCACTCGTAGCGCAGGTCCTTCAGGGCACGCGGCCGGCTACCCTTCTCCGCCCATACGTAGGTGAGCGTGCCCTGCTGCCCGACCCTGGCTTCGCTTTTACATGAGGGTTCGGCTGTCAACGGTTTTTCTGCATGCAAGGCTCCATACTTGGATTGACCGAGTCACATTGGGCTGTTGGGTCCGGGGCGGCTCTGCATCGCAGCAACGGCTGCATAACCTTACATGCAGTTGGGCTCATCGGCGTGGTCCCCCACCATGATGCCTCATGCATGAGGCGAAGCCCCGGCGAGACGTGACCCGCCTGAAACGCGGTGGGTTGTTGCCACCAAAGAGGAAAACGGCCGCGCTCCCCATATCGCCGCAGGTGGTGATGCCGCCTGCGGTAATCCTGTCCGCTCAGGCCGAGGCGGCGGCCTGCGGCCTGATATCGGTGCCTTCCGGTAGTGTCCCGGTCTCGACATAGCGCCAAAGGGCGGTCAGCAGCTTCCTCGCCATTGCCACGATGACAATCCGCCGCGTACGGCCTTGCAATGTGCCGACGTGCTCGCGAAACCAGGCGGCCAGCGCGCTGCCGGGCTGGTAGCGCAGCCACAGCCAGGCGAGCTGGATCAGCGTCATCCGGGCGCGTGGGTTGCCCGCCCGACTGATGCTCCGGTCGCCGTCCATGCCTCCACTCTGGTAGGGCATAGGCGCAATGCCGACGTAGCTCGTCAGCTGGCGGCGGTTTGCAAACGAACGGCAGAGCACTTCGCGAACCAGCACCGCAGAGAAGTTCTCGCCGATGCCGCGCATGCGCTGGAGCGCCGTAATCTTCACGGCCATCACGTCGTCAGCAACTACAGCTTCACTCGCGACCATCAATGCCATTGCGCGCGCGGTTTCCAGTTCCCGGATCAGCTCCAACGCCAGCACGAGCCGGCGCCGCAGCCGATCAAGCTCGGCGTGCAGCAAAGGCGGCAGAACCCTCCTGTCACCCGTGCGCAGTTCGGCCATGTCGCGCTCTCACAAGCGCAATGACGGCCTTCCCCGGACGCCCTGCGTGAACAGCAGCGCCTCGATCCGGTTCTCGATACGCAGCTTCTCCTGCACGAGATGCTCGCGGTGCGGTCGCTTGGCATCCTCGTCCTCGGCAGTCGGCACGCGCACCATGCTACAGACCTGCCGGTCGCCGCTTAGCCAAGCCGCGAGAACGCGCAGCATGCCCTCTGCGTCGAGCCGGTCGGTCTTGGCCCGCCCCGCGCGCCGGTTTACCAAGATGCTGGTCGGCTCCAGCACGTGCGTCGCGATGCCATGCGCGGTCAGCAAACGCTGTAGCCAGAAGCCGTCGCGGCCCGCCTCGAAACAGCACGCCACGTCGACGGCATGGCCCAACTTGGTCGATGCCTGCTGGCGCATTTCTGCCAGGAACGCCAGCAGCGCAGTGCTGTCGCCACCCTCGATGCGATGCAGCCGCGGCTTCTCGGTGCCAGGCAGCCGGGCGGCGATGAGCCATGTGGAAGAGCTGAGTTCGATGGCGACGTGGACAGCGTTGCGGGACGGCATGCTTGCAGGCTTCCCGGTTGATAGCGGATGCCTGCCACTCTGAGCTGTCAGCCAAGGCAGTGTCCGCCCCCATAGCATCTGGAACCAGAGCGTCAGGCGTTTGCCAGGGTGGGCTGCACGGGCCTAGTCGAGGGCGCTTTGCAGCCCCTTTTTGACCACGCCTCCCGTGCCGCCGGGTCAGCCTTGGGGTGCGACGGCTGGGCTTTCTGCCGCGACGGGCCGAGCTTGCGCATCAGCTTGGACATGTGCGCTGCGTGGCAGCCGACGCCCCAGCAACGCTTCACCTCGCCGCACAGCTCGGCCAGCGTCCAGGCCGACAGGCCCGTCTTCCCTACGTCCGTCTTCCCCACGTCCGGGCCATCCAGCACGATCCGGCGCAAGTGCTCCATCCGCTCATCGTCCAGCCTCGGCTTGGCACCGGGCCGCAGCCGGTCGTGCAGGCCGTCCAAACCCTCGGCGTTGCAGCGCACCACTGCGTCGCGCAGCGCCTGCCGCTCCATGCCCGCCAGCCGCGCCGCTTCGGCTCGCGTCATGCCTTCCAGCGCATTCGCAATCGCCATCATGCGCGCCGCCGCACGGTCCGACTCACGACGTGCCAAGCGCCGCAGCTCCAACGCCGACAGGTCCGTGCAAATCGCCAACCGCTTGCCGTTCATTCCCGTGCCCTCCAAGCCAGGACACAACCGCAACAGACCGCCCCGAACCGCTCCAAATCACGTCCGAGTCAACGTCCACGCTGGCCGGTATCACGGTGTCGGATGACCTTCCAAATCAGCCAGGGCGACAAGATCGGATTCATCAATCAGAACTTAGTCGACACGGCCATGTTCACGGATGACAGTAAGAGTTCCTTGCTGGAAACGGTGAAGCTGTCTGAGGGGTTCTTTGACGAGTTGAAGCGACATCCAGTGCCGCTACAAGAGTCCGCAGTCAAAGCCCTGTCGAACAACTCCCAGGCGCTCGATGTCTACTGTTGATTAGGTTGTAGTGACGATTTCACTGGAGCAGGATTGCGACGGCGGCGAGTTGGAC
>CAXTTH010000311.1:0-3106 GCA_964247035.1 uncultured Acetobacteraceae bacterium | reverse complement strand
GGCCCGCACCGAGGACGTGCGCGGCGCGCTGCTGCTGGTGGAGCGCGGCGAGGCGCCCGCCGGCATCGTCTACGCGACCGACGTGGCAGTCAGCCCCGGGCTGGCGGTGGCGGGCATCTTCCCGCCGGGCTCGCACGACCCGATCACCTACCCGTTCGCGCTGGTGCGGGGCGACGACACGGCGGAGGCGCGCGCCTTCCTGCAGTTCCTGTCCGGCCCCGAGGCGCGCGCCGCGTTCACCCGGCGCGGCTTCGGCCTGGCGGACGCGAAGGCAGGCTGAGCAATCCTCGCTGAAGGCGACGGCTTGCGCCAGGCGTGCAGGAATGAAATAGCTGCAAGGGAAATGCCCCGCTGCAAAAGCAGCATGCCAAAGTGCGAACAACACGCCGTCGCTTGAGAGGAACTGAACATGCCCTCCACCGAAGCTGGCTCCAACTCGTCGGCCCAGGACTTCGACGCCCTGCGTGAGCGCTACCGCATCGAGCGCCAGCGCCGCACCCCGGGCGAAGGCGAACGCAGCTACCTCGACATGGGCCGCGGCTTCCAGCGCCTGCTCGACGACCCGTACGCCGCCCCGGCGCCCCGCGAGCCGCTGCACGACGAGGTGAACGTGCTGGTGGTCGGCGGCGGCCTGGGCGGCCTGCTCACCGCGGCGCGGATGCGGGAAGCCGGCGTGGATAAGGTCCGCATCGTGGAGTCCGGCGGCGACGTGGGCGGCACCTGGTACTGGAACCGCTACCCGGGTGCTGCCTGCGACGTCGAATCCTACATCTACCTGCCGCTGCTGGAAGAGACCGGCTACATGCCGACCGAGCGCTACACCAAGGCAGCAGAGATCAGCAGCCACTGCCGGCGCATCGCCGAGCACTACAAGCTGTACGACGACGCCTGCTTCTCCACCATGGCGACCTCGCTCGACTGGGACGCGGCGGCGGCCCGATGGACGGTGCGCACCGACCGCGGCGACGTCATGCAGGCGCGCTTCGTCGTGCTGACCACCGGGCCGCTCAACCGGCCCAAGCTGCCCAACATCCCCGGCATCGAGAGCTTCAAGGGCCACAGCTTCCACACCAGCCGCTGGGACTACGAGTACACCGGCGGCAGCGCCACCGAGCCGCTGGCCGGCCTGGCGGACAAGCGGGTCGGCATCATCGGCACCGGCGCCACGGCCATCCAGTGTGTGCCGCCGCTCGCCCGCTCCGCGCTGCACCTGTCCGTCTTCCAGCGCACCCCGTCCTCCGTGGACGCCCGCGACAACGCCCCCACCGACCCCGAATGGGCGGCCAGCCTCGCGCCCGGCTGGCAGCAGCGCCGCATCGAGAGCTTCACCAACCAGCTCTCCGGCAACATCCTGGAGGAGGACCTGGTCGCCGACGGCTGGACCGTGCTCGCCCGCGCCATGCGCGCCATGCTGGCGGAGAACCCCGCCGCCGGCGCCGACCCGGCGGCGCTGCTGGAACGCGCGGACATGGAGAAGATGGTGCAGATCCGCGAGCGCATGAGCAGCATCGTCAAGGACCCGGCCACCGCCGAGGCCCTGAAGCCGTGGTTCAGCCTGTTCTGCAAGCGGCCCTGCTTCCACGACGAGTACTTGCAGGTGTTCAACCAGCCGAACGTCTCCCTGGTGGACACGGCGGGCAAGGGCGTGGAGCGCATCACCGGGACCGGCGTGGTCGTGGCCGGCCAGGAGCACCCGATCGACTGCCTGATCTACGCCACCGGCTTCGAGGTCAACACCGACTTCTCGCAGCGCTCCGGCTTCGCGGTGCGCGGCGTGGACGGCGTCTCGCTCACCGACAAGTGGGGCGAGGGCATGTCCACCCTGCACGGCATGCACAGCCGCGGCTTCCCCAACTGCTTCGTGCTCAGCCACTCGCAATCCGGCATGTCGGTCAACTTCCCGCACATGCTGAGCGAGCAGTCCAAGCACCTCGCCCACATGGTCGAGCACTGCCTGCGCCACGGCGTCCGCACCCTGGAGGCGACCGCGGCGGCCGAGCAAACCTGGGTCGAGACCATCATCCAGCAGAGCGAAGGCCGCCGGAAGTTCCTCGAGGCCTGCACCCCGGGCTACTTCAACAACGAGGGCAACGTGACCGACGCCACCAGCCGCAGCGCGCCCTACGGCGCCGGCCCGATGGCGTTCATCAAGCTGCTGCAGCACTGGCGCGAGGCGGGCGACTTCGAGGGCATCGAGCTCGATGGCAAGCCCGTCCCCGCCAAGGAGCTGGCCTCGTGACGCAAAGCAGCGGCCGCAAGTCGGTCTTCATCACCGGCGCCGCCTCCGGCATCGGCCGCGCCACCGCCCTGCTGTTCGCCAGCAAGGGCTGGTTCGTCGGCGCGTATGACCTCAGCCAGGCCGGGCTGGACTCTCTCCAAGGCGAGATCGGCGCCGAAAACGGCCTGTTCGCCCCCCTGGACGTGTCCGACCGCCAAGCCTTCCATGCCGCCGTCGAGGCGTTCGGGGCAGCCACGGGCGGCAAGCTCGACCTGCTGTTCAACAACGCCGGCATCGGCGTCAGCGGCATGTTCGACGAGCTGCCCTGGGACGACGTGATGAAGATCGTCAGCGTCAACTTCCTGGGCGTGATGATCGGCATCCAGGCCGCCATGCCGCTGCTCAAGGCGACGCCGAACGCGCTGTGCCTCACCACCTCGTCCTCCTCGGCCATCTGGGGCACCGGCAGCATTGCGGTGTACTCCGCCACCAAGCACGCGGTGAAGGGGCTGACGGAGGCGCTGTCGGTCGAGTTCAAGCGCTACGGCCTGCGCGCCGCCGACTTGCAGCCCGGCCTGATCGACACCCCCATCCTGGGCGATGAGATGCGCGCCATGGCGCCGCCGGACGGCATGTGGCGGCTCACCCCGCCCCGCGAGGTGGCGGAGACCGCCTGGGCCGCTTACCACGGCGACCAGTTGCACTGCTACGTGCCGCAGGAGCTCAAGGACTTCGCCATCCAGGTCGCCGCCTCGCCGGAGCAGGTGCGCGAGGAGCGCGCCAAGCAGTTCGGCTTCGCGCCCCCGGCCGAAGGCGCTTGATGCGCCGCCTCCTCCTGCCGGCCGCGCTCGCCGCCTGGCCGCTGCTCCCACCCGCCCCCCCCGCCGC
>CAXTTH010000310.1:0-3108 GCA_964247035.1 uncultured Acetobacteraceae bacterium | reverse complement strand
CGCCAGCGCCGCCCCCGCCAGCGCCGCATGGCGGAGCCTGGTGGCCGGACGGGCAGGGCCGGCCATCCGCCACCGCGTCGCAGGACGCGATGCGCTACGCCTGCTTTCCGGACGCGCGCCGGGTCGCGGTGGAGCAGGCCGGGCGGGTGACGCTGTACGACAGCGGCGAGCACCGCATCAGCGGCGTGTCGCAGCAGCAGGGCGACGCCCAGGAGCTGAGCTTCAGCAGCCAGAACGGGACCGTGCGCGCGTCGGACCTGCCGGTGGCCGGCTGAGCCGCTACAGCTCCAGGTCCACCCCGACCTTGACGACCTGGTTCGGCGGCAGGTGGAAATACTCCACCGGGTCAAGCCCGGTGCCGCCGAGGAACAGGTAGCCGCGGCGCAGCCAGGCCTGCCACCACGGCGCCTCCTTGGTGTCGATCACCTCGGGCAGGAAGAACACGGCGGTGCCGAGGTCGAACGGCAGTCCTTCCGCCAGCGCCTTGGACAGGTCCGGCGGATACATGAAGCCGAAGCGCGCCACGCCGCGGTAGATGCCGCTGCCGAGGTGCTCGATGCTGAGCCGCTCGGACGGCGAGACGTGCGGCTGCTTGGTGGTCTCGATGCGCAGCAGCAGCACGTTCTCATGCTCGACGTGGCTGCGCAGCCAGGCCTGCCGGCCGATCATCGGCACCTTGTCCGGGCTTTCCGTCAGGAACACCGCGCCGCCTTCCTCGCGCGCCTTCCAGCCCCGCGCCATGTTCTGGAACTCGGGCAGCGGCATCGCCCAGCCGGCCAGCGCCTTGCGGACGCGGGAGCGGCCCAGCGTCCAGACGGTGAGCACCGTGAACACCAGCCCGCCGATCAGCAGCGGCACCCAGGCGCCGGAGAGCAGCTTGGCCAGGTTCGCACCGAGGAACGCGCCATCCACCAGCAGGAACGCCGCCACCAGCGGCGCCGCCCGCCCCAGCGACCAGCCCCAGACCTGGCGCGCCACCACGAAGAAGGTGATCGACGTGACAGTCATGGTGCCGATCACCGCCAGGCCGTAGGCCGAGCCGAGTGCTGCCGAGGAGCGGAAGCCGAGCACCAGCGCCAGGCAGCCGACCATGAGGGCGTAGTTGATCATCGGCATGTAGATCTGCCCCTTCTCCCGCTCGGACGTGTGCACCACGGCGTAGCGGGGAGCGAACCCCATGTTGATGGCCTGCTGGGTAAGCGAGAACGCGCCGGAGATCAGCGCCTGGGAGGCGATCACGGTCGCCGCGGTGGAGATCGCCACCGCCGGGTAGAGCGCCCAGCCCGGCATGATGGCGAAGAACGGGTTGCTGGCGGCACCCGGGTCCTGCAGCAGGCGGGCGCCCTGGCCCAGGTAGTTGAGGCCGAGCGCCGGCAGCACGATGCAGTACCAGGCGGTCACGATGGGCCGCCGCCCGAAATGCCCGAGGTCGGCGAACAACGCCTCGGTGCCGGAGAAGCACAGCACCACCGCGCCCAGCACCGCATAGCCGGCCCAGCCGTTGCCGGTGAGCAGGCGCAGGCCGGCCAGCGGGTTGAACGCCGCCAGCACCGCCGGGTGCTGCACCGCGCTGGCCACGCCGGCCGCGGCGATCATGCCGAACCACAGCAGCATGACCGGGCCGAAGAACCGCCCGACCTTCTCCGTGCCCCAGTGCTGCACCAGGAACAGCGCCACCAGGATGCCGGCGGCGAGCGGCACCACGAACGGCGTGAAGCCGGGGCTGGCGACCTCCAGGCCCTCGACCGCGGACAGCACGGAGATGGCCGGGGTGACGACGCCGTCGCCGTACAGCAGGGCGGAGCCGAACAGCACCAGCAGGGTGAGCAGGCCGGGCCGCGCATAGGGCTGCGCCGGCACCCGGGTGCGGATCAGGCCCAGCATGGCAAGCGTGCCGCCCTCGCCGTCGTGGTCGGCGCGCAGGATGAAGCCCACGTACTTGACGCAAACCACCAGGATGATCGACCAGACGATAAGCGACAGGATGCCGATGACCAGCGCCGGGTTGCTGGCGAAGTCCGGGTTGTCCTTGAAGCACTGCTGCACGGCGTAGAGCGGGCTAGTGCCGATGTCGCCGAACACTACCCCCAGCGCGCCGAGCGTCATGATGGGCAACGCGCGCTGCCCATCGCTTCGGGGGGCTGAGCCGGCGCTGGAACGGCCTAGCGAGAGCGACGATGACGACATGGGGGTATCCTCACCGGGAAACTCAGGGCTGCGAAGCTATGGCAGGCCCGGCGCGGGTTGTCGCGGCTTCAGTCGTCCTCGCGCTGGCTGGAGTCGAGCAAGCGCTGCGCCTGCTCCGCCAGCATCCGTTGGCGCTCCCGGTCGGCGGCGGTGCGGCCGTGGCGCGCCCGGTTGGCCCCAGCCTTGGCGGCCTCGTCCTGCCGCTGCTTGGCTTTGCGGGCTTGCCGCAGGTTGACGATCTCTCCCATCCCGGCATCATGCCACGGCGCAGGCGGCGGCGGAAAGGCTCCTCGCCCACGCGGGCGTGAAAACCAGTTCGTGCCGGCTGCGTTCCGACTGCGTTGCAACACCGGAAGGGGTGTCCGCCATGGGTACGATCCTCGTCATCATCCTCATCGTCCTGCTGCTGGGTGGCGGCGGATACGGCTACAGCTCCGGCTGGGGCTACGGGCCGACCGGCGGCATCGGGCTCATCGTGCTGATCCTGGTCGTGCTGCTGGTGCTCGGCCGCATCTAGCGGCCGAAGCTGAGCTAGGAGCCGTCCGGCCTGGCCCGCGCGCCGCCCCCCCCCGGCCGGCATGGCCGGCGCGCAGCAGCGCCGCGCCATGCCGCTCCAGCCACAGGGTGCACGCCGCCCGGTCGGGCGCCATCCGATCCACTAGGTTCCAGAATTGCGGCCCGTGGTTCATGTGGCGCAGATGCGCCAGTTCGTGCGCCACCACGTAGTGCTGCACCCGCGGCGGCGCCATCACCAGCCGCCATTGGAACATGACCGCGCCGCCAGCCGTGCAACTGCCCCAGCGGCTGCGCGTGTCGCGCACCGCGATCCGGCCCGGCGCCAGCCCCGTCTCCGCCGCAAGCCCTGCCGCAAGCGCGCCCAAGCGGCGTCTTGCCTCCGCGCGCAGCAGGTCGGCCACCCGC
>CAXTTH010000309.1:0-3152 GCA_964247035.1 uncultured Acetobacteraceae bacterium | reverse complement strand
CCGCCATCCCGCCCGCCCTGATGGCCGTCCTGCTCGGCGAGGCGGAGCAGGAGGCGAAACGCGGGCCGCGCCGCAGCCTGGAGCTTGCCCTGGACCCGGCGATCCGCCCGCACGAGGCCCTGCTCCGCGCCCGAGGGTTCCGCGAGCGCTACGCCATGGTCGCCATGGAGCAGCGCGGCCCCGGCCGGGCGGCCGAGCCGCACGCCGGGTGGTCCTGGGCTGACCTGTCGCCCGAGCGGTGCGACGAAGCGCAACGACTCGTCCGGGCGGCCTTCGCCGGGCTGCCCGGCATCAACTTCCCTCCGGCCGAGGGTTGGCGCAGCCGCGCCTTGGCCAAGGCCCCGCCCGACCGCCTGCTGTTCGAGGGCGTCCGGCTGGCAGGCTGCGTCTCGGTCCATGCGGAGCCGGACGGCGCCGGCCTAGTCAACATCCTTGCCCGTGACCCGGCCGATCACGGCCGGGGCCTCGGGGCCGTGCTGCTGACGGAGGGAGTGCGGCAGTTGCGTGCGCTCGGGTGTTCGCCCATCCGGCTGCACGTGGCGGCGCAGAACGAACGCGCCTTGTCGCTCTACGAGCGGTGCGGCTTCGTCAGCACGGACACGACACCGGTGTACGCTCTGGCCACGGCCGCCTGACGTGCCGACCGTGCTCCGCGTCCAGGGCTTTCGGTTCTGCTTCTGAAGCCGCGCGCCGAACGAGCCACCACGCATCCACGTGGACCACGGCAGTGCGTCGGCCAAGGCTTGGCTGCATCCCGTCATGCTGGCGAGCAACGCAGGCTATCCAGCCCGCGAGTGGGGCGGCATCCTGCGGCTCGTCCGCGAGCGTCAACCCGAACTGCTGGAGGCGTGGCACGAGTTCTTTCGCACAGGCTGAGGGCGCCGACATCCGCGTCCTCGCCGTGGCGGTCAGCGAGGACGAATTGACCGTGGGACTGATGGACGGACGCACGATCACCGTGCCGCTGGCGTGGTACTCGCGGCTGGCGGCCGGCACGCCGGAGCAGCAGACGTATTGGGAGTTGGCCGGGGCAGGATACGGCATTCATTGGCCGGACCTGGACGAAGACCTGAGCACGGAAGGGCTGCTGGCGGGCGCGCAAGCGCCGCGAGGGTCGGCTGCATGGTGCTCACCAATGCACTCCCTCGCAACGGGGCCATGAGATCGTGCCGTCGATCGTCCCGCTCTTCGACGGCCACAACGATACCCTGCTCCGGCTGGCCATGTCCTGCCCGGACCCAGCCGCTGGCTTCCAGGACGCCAGCGGCAGCCGCCAGCTTGACCTGGCGCTTGCCCGCAAGGGAGGCTTCGCCGGCGGGCTGTTCGCCTGCTTCGTGCCGCCCGACGGCGACCCGGACGCCGGTTTCTGCCTCACGGAAACTGGTTATGACGTCATCATGCCCGAGCCGCCCGGCCTCGAGCACGCCCGGCGTCAAACCGAGGCGATGGTCGCCTGCGCTCATCGCCTTGCATCGGACCTGCCGGAGGACGTCAGGCTGTGCCGGACGGCGGCCGAGATCCGCCGCAGCATGGCGGACAGCGCGGTGGCGCTCGTGCTGCACCTGGAAGGGGCCGAGGCGATCGGCCCCGACCTGGACGGGTTGGAAGCGTATCACCGCGCGGGCGTGCGCTCGATCGGCCCGGTCTGGAGCCGCCCGAACCGGTTCGGCGCCGGGGCACCCTTCCGCTACCCCGGCAGCCCTGACATCGGCCCGGGCCTGACCGATGCTGGCTTTGCCCTGGTGCAGGCGTGCAACAAGCTTGGCGTGATGCTGGACGTGTCGCACCTGAACGCCGCCGGGTTCTGGGACGTGGCGCGCACCAGCCGCGCGCCCTTGGTCGCGACCCACTCCAACGCCCACGCGATCTGCCCGGTGCCGCGCAACCTCACCGATGACCAGTTGGGGGCCGTCAGGGACTCCGGCGGCGTGGTGGGCGTCAGCCTCTCGGTCAGCGAGCTGCGGCCGGACGGGCGCAATGACCCGGCGACGCCGCTCAGCGACGTGCTGCGCCACATGGACCACCTGCTCGAAGCCTTGGGGCCCGACGGCGTGGCGATCGGCTCGGACCTGGACGGCGCGGTCCTGCCGGAGCAGGTCGGCAACGCGGGCGGGCTGCCGAACCTGGTCACGGCGATGCGGGAGCATGGCTACGATGCGGATTTGCTCCGCAAGCTGTGCCACGGCAACTGGATCAACATCTTGGAGCGGTGCTGGCGTTAGCCACCCTACTCCCCGGCCGCCCGCAGCGCCGCCCCCGCCGCATCCGCCGTTATGGCGCCAAAGATCAGCACCGGGGTCGCCAACGGCAGCATCACTGTGAGAATTTCTAGCACGATCACCTCGATTATGCTGCTCAGCAAGGGTAAAGGTGATGCCGGTTCATGCTCTCGCAAAACCTGCCTAGCCTGTAATTGTCGTGCTGTGGCGTCAGCTTGCCAACCCAATGTTGACGGGAGCAGGCGATGTGTCCACATCTTGTAAGCACAGCCCGGAGAAAGCGATGGCAAGCCAGGCAGGCATCATCCCCGAGATGCGGGTCGGGGTGCGCGAGCTGCGCGGCAACCTGACCCGCTATTTGCGTGCAGCCAGCGCAGGAACGTCCGTCCTGGTCACCTTGCACGACACGGTTATCGCTGAACTCCGCCCGCCTCCCGCCGAACTCCGCCCGTCACGGCAACCGGGCCGCCTGCGTGGGCAAATCCGCATGGCGGATGATTTCGACACCCTCCCGGACGACGTCATGGCCGCCATGGAGGAGTGAGGCTGCTCCTGGATACCCATGTCCTGCTATGGTGGCTGTCCGACGACCGGCGCCTGCCCGAGCGGGCCCGGTCCGCAATCGCCGATCCGGGCAGCGAGGTCCTGGCGAGCGTGGCCTCGCTTTGGGAGATCGTCGTCAAGGTCCGGGTCGGCAAGCTTGACGCGGACATTGCCGCCATCGAGCGTGCGGTCATCGATGAAGGCTTCACGCGGCTGGCGATCTCTCCGTCTCACCTCGCCGCCCTGGCGGTCCTGCCTCGCCAGCACCGTGACCCGTTCGACCATCTCCTGATCGCCCAGGCGATCAGCGAGGACGCCCTGCTCGTGACGGAGGACCAAGCCATGCACCGCTACCCGGTCAACCTCCTGCGCTGAGGCACGGGCCATAAC
>CAXTTH010000308.1:0-3162 GCA_964247035.1 uncultured Acetobacteraceae bacterium | reverse complement strand
GGCGAACCGGAGCATGTTGCGCAGCGTCCCCACCTGCGCCGCCGCCGCCAGCCCTGCTTCCGGGCCGCCCGGGTAGCCGTGGCTGATCTGCGCGGTCAGCGGCGGCGGCAGGAAGCTGGGCAGCAGCGTCATCGCCGCGTCGGCCAGGTCCTTGCCTTGCAGCGGCGTGTTGCCGCCGGCGACCGCACCCGGAACGCGGCGGATGATGGTGCCCGCGGCCTCCGCCGCCCCGAACGGCGCCTGCGCCGAGACGATGTGCATGACGGCGCGGCCGGCGTTGTGCAGCAGCCCGCCGATGCCGTCCGCGTCCGGGTCGTAAAGCGGCCTGCCCAGGCTGTCGCGGCCGGTGATCGCCTCCCAGGTCGGGCGCACCAGCGTGCTGGTCTTGTTGCGCAGCATCGTTCCCGGCGAAAGCAGCCAGCCGGTGAACTCCTCGCCGATCTTGCCGGTGGGCAGCCGGGCGTAGATCGCCGTGCCGTCCACCATGGCGCCCATCCACACGCGGTCCTGCTTGCCCGGCTCGTTGTCCGCCATCGGCAGCAGCGACTCGGTCACGCCGAACGGGTTGAACAGCTCCCAGGGGCTGCGGGCGATCACCTGGCCCTCCGCCACGGCGCGCCGCACGTAGCCCGCCGCCACCTCGTCCAAGGTCTGGCCGCTGAGCAGCTGCATCGCGTTCTGCGCCAGCGAGTTGGCCAGGTAGAACAGGCCGATATCCATCACGAAGGCGCCCAGCGCCTTGCGCCGCAACGCCGTCCGCGCGCGCTTGGCCACGTCCTCGCCCGCGTGCGCCTCGATCTGCGCCCGCACGTAGCCCGGCATGCCGTTCAGCATGTCCTTCATGACGCCGAGGTTGCCCAGGGTGAAGCTGCGGCTGAACATGGCGAGGTTGGCCGCCTTGTTGGCCGCGTTGCTCAGCGCCTCCTTGGGCAAGGCGCCCGCGTAGCGGTTGGCCAGGTGGGCGCCCATGATCGCGGCCGTCTTCTCGTCGAACCCGGCGGCGACGTACTTGCTCCGCATGTCGCGGTAGATCGCCACCTGAAGGTCCGCCACCCGGTCCCACAGCATGGTCTGGTGCCAGAACGTGCCGGCCCGCTCGCCGGCGCGGTCGATCGCGTTGCGGATTTCGTCGCCGAACTTCGCGTTCACCAGGTCGCCGGCCGCGCCCATCGCCTTGGCCAGCAGGCCGTGGCCGGGCGCGATGTTGGGCGCGTCGTAGATGCCGGTAATGTCCTGCATCCAGGAGCCGCCGACCATGCGCAGCCCGTTGCGCATGGCGTCCGACATGAAGTCCGCGTCCGCCCGCAGCCGGCCGCCGTCGCGCAGCCAGCGCATCGACAGCACCGTGCCCGGCAGCGCCGGCAGCGCGCGTCCCAGTTCCACGCCCAGGTGCATGAACGGGCTGAACATGATGGCGGCGGTGGCCACGCCCTTGAGCTTGATGGCCGCCTTGTAGAAATCGCCCTGCGGCGCGGTCAGCACGGCGCGCAGCGGATGCTCGTAGTCCTTGTGCACGCGCATCAGCCGCCGGGTCATCACCTGGTTGCCGAAGGCGTCCTTCACCGGCTCGACCGACCCGTCGTCGAGCTGGCGGGTCATCGGCACCCACTCCTTGAGCGAGGGATGGTTGATCTCGACGTAGTCCGCGTCCTGCCAGGACGGCGGCTGCGCGGTGATCGCCGGCGCGCCGGCCTGCACCGTGTAGTCCTTGATCGCGCGCACCAGGTCCACGCCGGCGATCGAGCGCTCCTCGGCCGACAGCGCCGATCCCAGCACGCGGATGTCGCGCACCAGCTCGGTGGCGTCGCCGTACTTGGCCTTCATCGCCTTGATCGAGTCTTCGGTGTAGCGCAGCTCGCGGTCGAGCGGCTTGGCGGTCTTCAGGTTCATGCCCAGCGGGTCGATCGCGCGCGTGCTGCCGCCCTGCTGCGGCTCGCGCACCAGCGCGGTCTCGCCCCCCTTGGCCGGGTCCGGCTTCACGAAGAACCGCGGCGCCCAGTACGGCAGCCCGTCCGCGTTCGGGTTGACCAGGCCGCGGTCCTTCATGCGGAACCAGGTGTGCTGCGCCAGGTCGTTCAGTTGTTGCACGATCTCGCGCTGCTCGGGCGGCAGCCGGTCCAGCCCGAACCCCTTGAACGCCGCCCGCTCCGCCGCCTCCGCCGCGGCGCGCCCGGCATCCGGGACGGACGCCATCTGCTCCTTGAGCTCGATCTCGAACAGCGACTGCTCGTCCAGCGCGTCCCACATCGCCCGCCGCTGGTCCGGGTTGAACCGGCGCACCAGCAGCCGGTCCACCTGGCCATAGCGCCAGGACACGTCGGCGATCGCGTTGGCGAAGCGGCCGGCCGCCACCTGCGCCTCCTTGGCGCCGGCGGTGATCGGCGCCAGCGTGCGGCGCATCGCGTCGTTGAACCCGCGGCGGCGCTCGTCGGCCGAGTGCACCAGCTTGAGGCCGCTGTCGCGCAGCGAATACAGCGGGAAGCCGTCCTCCAGCGCGGCCGCGCGCAGCTGCGGCGTCATCTCCACTTGGTGCACGGGGACGTCCCGCGCCGAACGCGGCAGGTCCGGCCGCTCGCCGTCCACGATGTCCACCACCCCGCGGGACACCGCGCTGCCGAGCGGCCGCACGATCTTGGCCACCTCGCCCGGCAGCATCTTGTCGTAGAAGCCGCGCATGCCGTCGCCCGGCAGGTCGTAGCGCTTGGCCTGGGTGTCGCCCGTGGTCCAGGCCACCCGGTCGAAGCCGTCCTCGGCCGCCATGCGCAGCACCCGCTTCATCGCCAGCGCCGGCCATCTGGTGCGGAACGGCGCGTCCGGCACCGAATCGGCGCTTGCCATGGTGTCGCCCTGGTAGCCGCGCTCGCGCCCGGCCTGGTGCCAGTCGCTCTGCACCTCCTCGACGAACAGCACCCGCTTGCCGTCCGGCGCGATGCGGTCGTTCAGGCGCAGGTGCGCCACGACGTTCTTCTCGGCCCAGTGCTCGGACTGGAAGTTGTTGCTGTCCACCGTGCGGCGCGCCTCGCCCAAGGCCTGCTGGCGCGCCTCCGCCGTCGCGCGGCTGGCGAACAGCTCCGCCATGCCGCCCGGCGTGTCGAGCCGGAACTTGCCGTTCGGCAGCGCCTCCACCCTGCCGTAGGGCGGCAGCGGGCTGGGCTCGCGCGC
>CAXTTH010000307.1:0-3167 GCA_964247035.1 uncultured Acetobacteraceae bacterium | reverse complement strand
GAGGGGGGGCGGGCAAGCGCGCGATTGCCGAGTTGCTCCGTGCCGTAGCCCATGCCAGGGTCCGCGCCCCATGCCGATCATCACGCCCAGCCGGCCCAACTCCTTCACCGGCAGCCCACTGGACCGCGCCTCCCATCGCCGCAAGGACGAGGCCTGGATTGCGGAGGCGCTGGCGGATCCCGCCACCCGCTTCGTCCCCCTGTGGCGCGGCCGCAACCTGCTGCGCCCGTCGCCGGACGGCCTGCCGGAGGCGGCGTTTCCCACAGGGCTGGACGTGCAGGGCCATCCCTGGGCCTTGCTCGGCCATGCCGACGGCGTGGCCCATGTCGCCGTGGACTTGAGCGCCGACGAGGAGCCACCCTTGCCGCCCGGCTCCGGCGATTTCACCGAACTGCGCAGCGCCGGTGCCGGGCTGCCCGCGGAACAAGCCGCCATCCTGGCCCATGCCCGCGGGCTGATGCACTGGCGCAGCCAGCACCGGTTTTGCGGCAAGTGCGGGGCCGCTTGCGAGCCGGGCAGCGCCGGCAATGCCCTGACCTGCACCGGCTGCGGCCAGCACCATTTCCCCCGCACCGACCCGGCGGTGATCATGCTGGTGGAGCGGGAAGGCCGCGCGCTGCTGGGCCGCGCCCCGCGCTTTCCCGCCGCGATGTATTCCACCCTGGCCGGCTTCGTCGAACCCGGCGAGAGCCTGGAGGAGGCAGTGGTTCGTGAAGTGGCGGAGGAGACCGGCATCGCGGTCGGGCAGGTGCGCTACCACAGCAGCCAGCCCTGGCCGTTTCCCGGCAGCGTCATGCTGGGCTTCTACGCCGATGCGCTGACCGAGCAGATCACCCTTGACCCGGAGGAGCTGACGGACGCGCGCTGGTTCAGCCGCGCCGAGCTGCGGGACCCGAAGGCGCACGGCTTCGCCCTGCCGCCCGGCACCAGCATCGCGCGCCGGCTGATCGAGGACTGGCTGGCGGCATGAGGTGGATGCTTGCGGCGCTGGCCGTGGCGGGATGCGCAGGGCCGACCGACAAGGCGCCGACCGCCGCCATCCCCGAGCAGTGCAGCGCGCAGGTCTATGCCGACCCGGCGGTAAAGGCGCTCATCATGAAGGGCGCCGGTAGCGAGTCCTTCCTGCGGCAGCACCAGGACGAGCTGAAATACGCCAAGCTGGACGCAGCGCACCGCTGCATGCAGCAGAACGGCCTGGCCCCGCCCGGCGGCGGCGTGGAGCGGCCAGCCCTGAAGGAATAGGCTGGCCAAAGCTGCTTTCCCGGTCTTTAATCATTTCATTGCGGAAGTGAGGGAAGCCATGAAGCCGCCGGTGGTGTTGCCCAAGGCGCCGGGTTGGGTGTCCGAGTTCCGCGCCTTCATCATGCGCGGCAACGTCGTTGATCTCGCGGTCGGCATCATCATCGGCGTCGCGTTCAGCGCCATCGTCGGCAGCTTGGTGAAGGACATCCTGAACCCGCTGATCGGCCTTGTGGTCGGCGGCGTGGACTTCAGCAACGTGTTCCTGCCGCTCAACGGCCAGCACTACCCCACGCTAGCGGCGGCGCAGGCGGCGGGCGCGCCGACGGTCAACGTCGGCATCTTCATCAACGCCGTGATCAACTTCCTGATCGTCTCGTTCGCCATCTTCTGGGTGGTCAAGGCGATGTCCCGCCTGGTGCGCAAGGAAGCGCCGCCGGCCGCTGTGCAGACGCCGTCCGAGGTGCTGCTGGCGGAAATCCGCGACCTGCTGGCTGCGGGCGGCCGGTCAGCCATCACCTCACCGTCCGGCCTGGGACAGAACGCGGGACAGGCTGCCGTGCGCTGAGCCGGGGGCGCTTGGTGCCCCCACCGTGACCGTGGCGGTCAGGCCCGCCGCGAGGTGCACAGTGTCCGACACCTGGTCGATGTGGATGCGCACGGGGATACACTGCGCCAGCCGCACCCAGGTGAACACGGGGTTGACCGAGGCGAGGCCCAGCGCGCCGGGGTCGGTGTTCGGCGTGGTGATGCCGCGGGCGATGCTCTCCATGTGGCCCTGCAGCGGCTCCCGGTAGCCCATCAGCGCCGCCAGCGCCGGGTTGCCGACGTGGATGGCGGCGAGCTTGGTTTCCTCGAAATAGCCGGCGACCCAGAAGCTGTTGCTGTCCAGCACGGTGATGTTGCGCGCCCCGGTGGTGGCGTAGCCGCGTTCGCGCAGCAGCAGGTTGGTCACGTAGCCGTTCACCGGGGACAGCACGCGGGTGCGCTCCTGGTTGATGCGCGCCTGGCTGAGGGCGGCCAAGGCCCCAGCATAGGCGGCGGCCACATCCGCCCCGCTCCGGTAGCTTTCCAGCTCCTCCTTGGACGTGGACAGGGTGGTGAGGTCCGAGCGCCGGGTCGCCTCCGTCTGCTTCAGCTTCATGTCGGCCAGCTTGCTGCTGACGTTCGTCTCCGCGGTGGCGATGGCCACTTGGTAGTCCACTGGGTCGATCTCGAACAACACGTTCCCGCGGCGGACCTGCTGGTTGTCCGCCACGTTGAGCTTGGTGATGCGGCCGGATACTTCCGGCGCGATGTTCACCACGTTGGCCAGCGCTTGGCCGTTCCGCGTCCAAGGGTCGGTCACGTAGTGGTTCCACACCACCAGCCCGGCGAAGGTGACGGTGAAGCGAATGGCCCGCCCGGCGCCCCCAGCACGGTGAGCCCCGCTGCAAGATCGGCATGAACGGCCTTTTTGTCACAGAAGCCCGACCAGGGCACCCAGGATGCACAAATATAGCCCGGCTACCGCCAGAGGTGGCTTCCAGGCCCAGCGGAGCAGCCGCAGCCGCACCAGAAGCCAGCGCAGCGGCAGGTAGATCAGCAAGGCAGCCAAGACATACCCCACGAAAGGCGTGATGAGAACGCCCGCGATGTTGGTTTCGCGCCACATCCCTTTATTGCCCGAGCACGCCGTAGCGGCGCAACGCGCGGCCGTGTTGCCGCAGCAGCATCGCCGAGCCATGCAGCCCGGCTGCCGCGCCCAGCGCCAGGCGCTGTTGCGGCTCCGCCCAGCCCGCCGCCAGCACGCCCCGCGCCGCATCCTCCATGGCGTCCGGCTCGCAGGGCGGCATCGGCAGGTTCAGCGCCGCCAGCCCGGCCCGTGCCCGGCGCAGGGCCGAGTCCAGCTCGGTGAAGGCGGAAAGCCGGGTCAGCACGGCCAGCCG
>CAXTTH010000306.1:0-3171 GCA_964247035.1 uncultured Acetobacteraceae bacterium | reverse complement strand
CACCCGCTCGGCGCCCAGCGCCAAGGCGGCGGCGTCGCAGGGAACGAACACCCGAGTCATGCGCGCCTTCGTCGCGACGGTCATGCGCGCGCCTCCATCACCACGCGGTCCAGGTCCGCCGCGTCCACCCGACCCATCGGCTCGCCGTCATACAGGGCGTTGGGCGCGCAGGCGCACAGGCCGAGGCAGAAGGTCGGCTCCACCGTCAGCGCGCCGTCGGCGGTCTGGCCGCCCCAGTCGAGGTCGAGGCGGGCCAGCAGGTCATCGGCGAGCCGGGTCATGCCCATGGCCTGGCACGCCTCGGCCCGGCACAGCTTCAGCACATGCCGTCCCGTCGGCTCCCGCCGGAAGTCGTGGTAGAACGAGATGACGCCAAACACCTCGGCGCGGGACAGGTTCAGCGCCGCCGCGATCATCGGCTCCGCCTCGCGCGGCACGCAGCCGAACTCGGCCTGCAAGGCGTGCAGCAGCGGCAGCATGGCCCCCGGCATGGCGCGGTGCTCGTCGATGACGCGGGCCGCACGGGCAGCGCCGTCCCACTGCGGACGGTCGTCGCTCACGGCGGCGACCGGATACCTGTGACCCTTGGCCATATGACGGTCGGTGTCCTTATGCGTTGCGCAACACATGCGATTGGCGCCGGGCGCGACAAGCGCCTGTTTCCCATGCTGCGATAGCGAAACCCAATCAAGCCCCTCGCCAGGCGGGCGTCTCCCTGCCCACCTGACGATCAGTCGGCCTCAAGCCGGCTTGATCTTCTCCAACGTGCTGGCCGGAACGCCTGCCATGTTGTTGGCCAGCAGCGGCTTCGGCGCGGTCTCCATCCAGTGCTTGAGGGTAATCTCCTCGAACTTGCCGGCGTCCCAGGTCTGCACGATTTGCAAGTCATCCGTGCCGGTGTTGCAGATGGCGTGGCCGTAGCCGGCCGGGATGTAGGCGGAATCACCGGCCTTGACCTGGGCCACCTGGCCGCGGCCGCCGGAGCCGAACATCGACACCTGGCCGGCGCCCTTCAGGTAGTAGTGGAACTCGTTGGCGTTCGGGTTCCAGTGCAGCTCCTTCATCTGGCCGGGCTTGATGACCATCAGGCCGCCGGACATCGTGGTCGAGATCGGCCATTCGTCCACCGTGGCCAGGCTGAAGCTGCCGCCGTCGAAGTCCCGCCGCGCCCGCATGTCCTTCGTCAGGCTGAACTTGTGGGTCGACTCCTTCGGCCAAGGCGCATCGATCGCCAACGAGACCGGCAGCACCGGGCCGGACTGGATGTAGGTCTCGCCCTTCGGAAAGGCCTCGAACAGCGCCTGGTCGATGCCGAAGTTGGCGCCCAGCATCTCCTTGGGCGTGACGTTGATCCAGTCGGAGATCGAGAACGTGCCGTGCTCGGAGAACGCGCCGTTGTTGAACGACAGGATGAAGTGACAGGGCTCGTCGCCGATCGTCTGGATCGCGTGGCCGTGGCCCTTGGGAAAGAACCACAGATCGCCGGGGACGTAGTTGTTGATCTCCGTCTGCCCCGACGGGTCGAGCACCGTGGTCTGGCAGCGGCCGGCGATGACGTAGGCCCATTCCGCCGCGATGGCATGCCAGTGCAGCTCGCGCGACGCGCCGGGGTCGAGGAACATGTGGACCCCCGCCAGCCCCTTCATGATCGGCAGTTGGTGCTCGGTCGATTCCTTGGCCCAGCCGCCAGAGGTGACCTTGGGCGCCGACCCGTCGAGCGAGCGGGTGAACGCCGGCATGGCGCCGACATCCTCCGGATCGTGGTACGCCACGGGGGCGCCCGGCGGCAGTTGCTGCGAGTCCAGGCCGTAGCCGCCCTCGCCCGGCTTGCCGTGGTCGGTCTTGATGGCGGTGGTCTCCGCCAGGGCGACCTTCGACAGCCCCATCAGCCCGCCGGCGCCGAGCGCCGCGCCGCCGAGTATCGTCCGCCTGCTTGGAATCATGGTCGTTCTCCTGTTTTCATGATTTAATATGACCTGCCGCCGCCGGGACTACATGAAGAGCCCGGCGACCTTGGCAACGGTCATGTACACCCCCCAGGCGATCGGCAGCACCACGCCCGCCCAGGCCAGCAGGACGCCTGCCGACATCCCGCCCAGGCCGATGCCGGATGCGGCGCCGGTCGCAGCCATCAGGGGACGGCTCTCCTGCACGGCGGCCAGCTCGCCCGCATCCATGAACCAGCGCGGCGCCAGCGGCCACACCAGCGAGTTGGCCACGAGCCCGACCGCGAGCAGCACGGCGAGCACGTAGAGCGTGGTGTCATACACCGCGTCCTTCGCCACGCCGGCATCCGTGGCCTTCTGGCTGATCTCGCCGACCAGGATCGGCCCCAGCACGCCGGCGGTGGACCAGGCCGTGAGCAGCCGGCCGTGGATGGCGCCGACGAACTGCGTGCCGAACACGTCCGCAAGGTACGCCGGCACCGTGGCGAAACCACCGCCATACATCGACAGGATCAAGCAGCAGAACAGGATGAACAGCGCCTTGTTGCCGCTGTGGGCGGCCCAGGGCGCTGCGGCATAGAGCACGATGCCGGCCAGGAAGAACACGGCGTAGGTCTGCTTGCGCCCCAGCCGGTCGGAGGCGGACGCCCAGAAGAACCGGCCGGCGATGTTGAACAGCGACAGCAGCCCCACGAACCCGGCGGCCCCCGCAGCCGGGACGGCGAACAGCCCCTGCAGCATCGGCGAGGCCACGCTGAGCACGCCGATGCCGGCGCTCACGTTCATCAGCAGCACGGTCCAGATCAGCCAGAACTGCGGCGTCTTCCAGGCCCGGCTCAGGTGCACGTGGCCGGCGGCGGCAAACCGCTTGGCAGGCGGCGCGATCCAACCCTCGGGCTTCCAGTTGGCCGGCGGCACCCGGTAGCCGAAGCTGCCGGCCAGCATGAACACGGCGTATGCCGCGGCCAGCACCAGGAAGGTCTGCCACACGCCGGGCCCTGAAACCCCTTTGTAGTGCCCCATCAGCACGGTCGCCAGCGGCGCGCCGATCATGGCGCCGCCGCCGAACCCCATGATGGCCATCCCCGTCGCCATGCCGCGGCGGTCCGGGAACCACTTCACCAGCGTGGACACCGGCGAGATGTAGCCGAGGCCGAGGCCAATGCCGCCCAGCACGCCCAGCCCGAGCCAGACGATCCAGAGCTGGTGCAGGTTGACGCCGAGC
>CAXTTH010000305.1:0-3172 GCA_964247035.1 uncultured Acetobacteraceae bacterium | reverse complement strand
GCACGGCCGGCACCCCGCCGCAGCGCGCATAGGCCGCCGCCGTGACCGCGATGCTGGCGCCGGAGTGCTGCGTGTGCCGCGGCATCGGGTCGCATGGGTCGGGATCGAGCCGGGCGTGGATCTCGTCGCACAGGGCGTCGTAGGCGCATTCCCGCGCGTCATCCTTGTGCAGGGCGTTGGGGATCATGCCCCACTCGATCGGATGCAGCTCCACCCAGCCCGCCACCACGTCGGCCCCGGCGCGCAGGGCCGCGAAGTTGGCGGCCAGCCAGTCAGGATCCACCAGCCCATCGGCGTCTGTAGTCAGCAGCACGCCCGCTGGTCCCGCCAGGGCGGCCGCCGCCAGCATGGCCCGCCGGCGCGCCGTGCCGGCGTTGGCCTGCCCCGGCGGCAGCGTGCGCTCAATCATGTGCAGCTGGGTGCCGGGGTGCAGCGCGACCGACCGCGCGGCGTCGGCCGTGCCGTCGCTGCTGTTGTTGACAAGGAGCACGATGTGGTCGAGGCGCGCGCCGCACTGGGCGTCCAGCGCCTCCAGGCAGGGACCGATCCGGTCGGCTTCGTCACGGGCAGGAACGACGGCGATTGCCGGAAAGGGGCGGTTCACGCCCGGATGACGCATCGCCGCTTTGGCGGTTGCGCCGGCCTGAGTCACAAAATCGAAAGGCCCCGGCATGTGCTGCCGAGGCCTTTCCATTGCCGGACGGTCACGCCGTCAGACCGGAGGTGCTTACGCCCCGCGCATCGGCAGGACAGGCATCCAGGTCACGGCGGCGGACTGAGCGATCTGACAATGAGACACTGGATCACCTCCTTTCGTTAAGTTTCGGAAGTCATCGACATGGGCCATCGCACCGCGTTCGGCAAGGGGCGGCGATGGACGCCGCGGCGGCGGCAAGCGATGCTGCGGCAGCAACCCCGGGTGCCGCATGCAATTCGACTTCGACGCGCTGTCCGCCAAGGACCGCTACAAGCTTATCACCTCGACCGTCATCCCCCGCCCGATCGCCTGGGTGGTGACGCTGTCCGCCGACGGGGTGGTGAACGCCGCTCCCTACTCGTTCTTCAACGCCGTCAGCAGCGATCCGCCGCTGCTGTCCGTCAGCATGGGTGCGCCCCGCCCCGGCGAGCACAAGGACAGCGCGGCCAATATCCGCGAGAGCGGCCAGTTCGTGGTCAACCTGGTCAACGAGGCGAGTGCCGCCGCCATGGTCGTCACCGCCATCGAGTTCGGCCCGCAAACCAGCGAGGTCGCGCAAGCCGGCCTGGCCACCGTGCCCTCCCTGCGGGTCGCGCCGCCGCGCATCGCCGGCAGCCCCGTCGCCTTCGAGTGCGAGCGCTACCAGGTCATCGACCTGCCGAACGGCAGCCTGGTGCTCGGCCGCATCCTGTGCCTGCACGTGGCCGACGAGGCGGTGCTCGACGCGACCCGCTGCTACATCGACACGCCCAGGCTAGACCTGGTGGGCCGCACGCACGGCGGCGGCTGGTATGCCCGCACCCGCGACCAGTTCGAGATGCCGCGCATCCCGCTGGCCGACTGGCAGGCCCGGCTCACTGGAACGGCAGGTAGCGCAGGCTGAACAGGACGATGTTGTTGTCCGTCGAGGCATTGCCGGAGCCGCCCGGCGCGGTCACGCCCTTGAAGATGTCGCGCCGGGTGTAGGAATACTGGAGGCCGCTCTGCACCGTGCCGAAATTGCCCTTCAGGAACCGCCACCACGCGCCCAGCGTGCCCTGGGTGATGCCGGACGTGTTGGCGGTGCAGGTGGCGGTGCTCAGCTCGATGTCGCACCCGGCGTTGGAATACAGCGGGTTGCCGTAGCCGTAGTGCCCCGCGCCGATGTTGAACGACCGGCGGCCGAGCTGCTCGGTGCCGACGTACGAGTAAAGGTCGATCGCCGGGATCGGGTGCCCGGTCAGCCCGACGAGCGCCTGCACCTCCGGCAGCAGGTCGGGCGCGCCGCTCGGCCCGATGGTCGCGTCGGGCAGTTGCCCCGAGGCGTAGCGGCTGATGCCGTAGCCCGCCAGGGCGCTGGCCTGGAAGCTCAGCTTGTCGCCGATGATCGGCAGGATCGTGCCGCCGCCCACGCCGCCGCCGAATCGCGTGTTGTTGTTTCCGGCGCCAAGAAAGGAGACCCGGTCCTGCGCGAACTTGGCGATGCCGTACAGCTCGTAATGGCCGTAGCCCGGGTCGGCTGCCGCCTTGACGATCACGTCGGGCGCGATGTCCGTGCTGTAGTTGGCGTTGGGGTCGAGCTGCGAGACGCCCGGGTTGCTGAAGTTGACGGCGCCGCGGTTGCCGGTCCCGGCAGAGCCGACCGAATAGACCGTCTGCGGCGTCTCGAACGAGGCGGCCAGCCAGTACTTGCTGCCGAAATCCTTGGCAATGCGGAACTGCGGCGTGCGCTGCCAGGTGAAGCCGGGAACGTACTGCGCGTCGATCGTGTAGGGCACGTTCTCCTGGTGCGGTGTCACGCCGGTCTTGTACAGCGTGGCCAGGCTCCAGCTCTGCCCGGCCAGGGCGTGCAGGCCGATGCCGTCATTGTCGTAGCTGGCATAGAACAATCGCAGGCGCAGGTTGTAGCTGTTGCTTTCGTTGTTGTTGGCGGTGGGCGCCGCACCCAGGAAGTCCGTCTCGACATAACCTTCGACGTGCTCTGTCGGGCCCATGTCGCCATGCGCCAGCAGCGAGATGCGGCTCTGCTGCCCGGTCAGGCGGAACTCGCTTTCGTGGTTGGCCGCGACCTGCGGGAACGGAATGGCGTTGAAGTTGGTGCCGATGCTCGTCGTCTCGTTGCGGGACCTGAACACGCCTTCCGCCGCCACGAACCCGCCGAGCTGCAAGGTGAGGCCACCGACGTGGAAGGTGCCGCCAGTCCCCGTGTTGCCGGCATTCTGCGCGCTGGCCGAGCCGCCGGTGAGGTTCGTGCTGGTCCAGTCCGTTTTCGGCGCCGGGTACTCCGGGTGCGCCGGGCCGATGCCGACGCCGAAATCAAGCGGGGGCGGCCGGCCGGTCCCGGCCTTGAACCCGGCGGGCATCGGCAGGCTGGCGACGGCCGCCTGGGTCTGCTCCGCCGTGGCGCGCGCCTTGGCCGCGTCCTCCTGCGCGGCGCGCACCGCGGCGTCCTTGGCCGCCATGTCGCGGCGGACCCGGCCCAGCTCGGCGTTCAGG
>CAXTTH010000304.1:0-3186 GCA_964247035.1 uncultured Acetobacteraceae bacterium | reverse complement strand
GCAGGCCGGCCGGCGTCCCGGCCACGACCCCGAGCGTGCCGTCGCCGTTGCTGCTCAGCGCCACGTGGCGCGACGGGTCGAAGTCGGCGGAGTCCGAACCCTTGCCGATGGCCAGCAGCGCCACTTCGTGCCCGTCGCCGGCGTCCATCACCGCCATCTGCCCGGCCGGGCACGAGACGAACACGCGGGCGGCGGCGAGGTCCATCGCCACGCCGTGCGGGTCGTGGCAGCCGGGCAGGTCCCAGCGCGCCCGCACCCGGCGCGCCCGCGGGTCCACCACGGCAAGCTGGTCGTGGTCCGCCAGCGCCACGTACATCGTGCCCGCGCCGTCTACCGCCACGCCCTCGGGCGAGCCGCCGAGCGCCAGGGTGGCGGTGAGCCGGTCGGTGCGGGGATCGATGAACCCGGCCGCTCCAGCCTCGCCGCCCAGCACCACCACCTGGCCGCTGGCCGCATCGTAGATCATGCCGTCCGCGTCGCTCAGGGCCTTGATCGTGGCCAGCGGGGCAAACGTCTTGGCGTCGAAATCCACCACCGTTCCCTGCTTGCCGCTGTCCGCGAACACCTTGCCGAGGGCGGGGACCGGCGCCGTGCCGTGCGCGCCGTCAAGGCCTTCGAGGCTGCCGGAGATGGCGAGGCTGGTCGCGTCCACCACCGTCACCGCGTTGCCGTGCGCGACATAGACGCGCTGCATCGCCGGGTCGAACACCACGTAGTCCCACCGGTCGGGCGCGCCCAGCGGCAGGCTGGCGGCGAGCTTGTAGGCCGGTTCGGCGCGGGCCGGCGCACAGGCGAGGGCCAGGCCCAGGGCCAGGCCCAGGGCGACCCCGAAGAGATGGGTGGCGACATGACCGGCCAAATGCGCTTCTCCTGTTCCGTGCGGCACGCGACGCCCTGCATAGCAGCGGGCCGCGCCGAAGCAACGGCGTGACGGAGAGACGACATGGACAGGGCCACCGCGGACGCGCCGAGCAAGGTTCCCGCCGTCACCCTCGGCTTCTGGGTCATCAAGGTGTTCGCCACGACCCTGGGCGAGACGGGCGGCGACGCCGTCACGATGACGCTGGGGCTCGGCTACCTGCTCGGCACCGCGATCTTCGCGGCCATCCTGGTGGCTGCGGTGGCGGCGCAGGTCGCCGCCAGGCGGTTCCACCCGTTCCTGTATTGGGCCGTCATCGTCGCCACCACCACCGCCGGCACGACGCTGGCGGATTTCTGCGACCGTTCCCTGGGCATCGGCTACGTCGGGGGATCGGCGATCCTGGCCGCGCTGCTCGCGGCGACGCTCGGCCTGTGGCATCGCGCGCTCGGCTCCGTCTCGGTCGAGACCGTCACCTCGCGCAGGGCGGAGATGTTCTACTGGTCAACCATCATGTTCTCGCAAACCCTGGGCACGGCGCTGGGCGATTTCCTGGCCGACACCGGCGGGCTTGGCTACGAGGGCGGCGCGCTCGTCTTCGGCGCGGCCCTGGCCCTCGTGGCAGGGCTGTGCTTCTACACCCGCGTGTCGCGGACGCTGCTGTTCTGGGCCGCCTTCATCCTCACCCGGCCGCTCGGCGCGACGGTGGGCGACCTGCTGGACAAGCCGGTTGACCATGGCGGCCTCGCGCTGGGCCGCTTCGAGGCGTCGGCCGTGCTCGGGGCGGTCATCGTGGCCTGCATCATCGTGCTGCCGCAGCGGGCGGGGCGGCATCCCGCCGGGTAGCGGCGCTGCTCCGGGCAGCGGCGGGGGCCTGGGCCGCGCCGGGTTGCCGCCTCTAACCCTGCCTTCACCTTTTCCGCCCATCCTGCGGCCATGCGAACCTTCCTTCGCGTGCAAAACGCACTCATCGTCCTGGCTTGCCTGCTGCCCTCCTGGGGCGTCCTCGCCCAGGACAGCGGGCGCCTGCTCGCCACCAGCGGCGTCAGCCAGTTGGAGGGGGCGGGCGGCGGCGGGCTGGCGCCGTGGGCGCTCATCACCGGCTACGGCACCAACGCCGCCGTGGGCGGCAACGTGCACGACACCTTCGCCACCACGTCCGACTTCACCCTGGAAAGCCTCGGCGCGGCCGTGGGCGTGCATGACCGGGTGGAGCTGTCCTATGCCCACATCTGGTTCGACACCCGGCAGGCCGGCGCGCGGCTCGGCATCGGGCGCGGCCGCACCATCACGGAGGACGTGGCCGGGCTGAAGGTGCGGCTGTTCGGGGATGCGGTATACGACCAGGACAGTTGGCTGCCGCAGGTCGCCGCCGGGGCGCAGTTCAAGTCCAACGACGACCACGCCTTGCTCCGCGCCGTCGGCGCCCGCAGCGCGCAGGGCGTGGATTTCTACCTGTCCGCCACCAAGATCTTCCTGGCGCAGAGCCTGCTGGCGAACGCCACCGTGCGGATGACCAAGGCCAACCAGTTCGGCCTGCTGGGCTTCGGCGGGGACCGCACTGCCGGGTACCGGCCGGAGTTCGAGGGCTCGCTCGCCTACCTGGCGACCCGGCGGCTCGCCTTCGGCGCCGAGCTTCGCACCAAGCCGGACAATTTGCGCTTCGCCCATGAAGGCCCGGCGCTGGACGCGTTCGCCGCCTACTTCATCAACAAGCACGCCTCGGTCACGCTGGCCTACGTCGATCTCGGCCCCGTCGCGAACCAGGGCCGCCAGGACGGCGCGTACCTGTCGCTGCAGGCCGGCTTCTGAACCCCTGTCCAAGGAGAGCCGACCCATGCGCCCTGCCCGATTGACCCTGTTCGCCGCCGCGCTGTGCATCGCAGCCCCTGGCGCCAGGGCTGAGCTGTATGACGACCTGGGCGGGCAGGCCGGGATGCAGGCGATCGTGGACCACGCCATCCAGCGTTGGCTGGCCGACCCGCGGGTCGGGCCGACCTTCGCCGACACCAACATGGACCGCTTCCGCCGCCTGATCACCGACCAGCTGTGCCAGGTTGCCGGCGGGCCGTGCCGCTATGCGGGCCGCACCATGGCGGCGGCGCACCGCGGGCTCGACCTCACCCGGGCGCAGTTCAACGCCGTGGCGGAGGACTTGCAGGACGCCATGGAGGATTCGGGCGTGGCCTATCACACGCAGAACCGCCTGCTCGCCAAGCTGGCGCCGATGCAGCGCGACACGGTGGCCCAGTGAGGCCGCCAGTGAGGCCCCCGATGAGCCGCGCCTGGTGGCTGGCGGCGGCGCTGGCCTGCCCGGCGGCCGGGGC
>CAXTTH010000303.1:0-3188 GCA_964247035.1 uncultured Acetobacteraceae bacterium | reverse complement strand
ACCAAACCACAACTTGTCATGAACGCTCAAGATGCTCCCGGATGGACACTGAGAGGCTAGCGCTATTACAAAGGTTGAAAGCCACTGCCGGGAATGTGGCCGGGTTGATGTTCAAGGTCGATGTTTTGGGACACGGCTTACTCGGTTTAGCGCAGGATTTAGGTACAGTGCTGATTTCAAATGCATCCTAAAGGCAGTTTACACAGTCAGTGAAGGAATAGCCTCAGCACTACGGTCAGGACGACTACGAGCACCGAAGTCAGTATCCACTTCATCAAAGCCAACTCACCGCGAATGGCGGAAAGGTCAACTTTGATGCTCGCAAACTGGCTTTTATAGGCTGCGGCCTCCTCCGCAGCCTTGTTGGCCTTCGCTTCGTGGCCGCGACTCATCAGCGCGTCCCGCAACGTTCCCAGTTGCATCGTCATAGCGGTTAAGACTTCTTGCGGGCTGCCCGTGAGCCGCGCGCCGGAGCCGTCGCCCGCACCGGGGCTGCCGTCACGCACGCGAAATCCACCGGGGACAGGTTCTTCGCCGCCGCATACTCCGGCAGTTGCGCCACCGGCACCGCCGCGACTTCCATGAACACCGGCTTCAGCCGCGGGCAGAACTGGTTGCCCTCATGCTGCCCGGCGATGCTCTGCTCGTTGGCCTGCGACGTGATGAAGCTGTCGTATTTGGACTGCGCCGCCTTGCCGTAGGTCTTCTTGAACCAGGCGTTCACCACGCCGTCCTCCCGCACCAGCTCCGCCCGGTCGCGGGTGACGAAGCCGTTGTAGCCCTCGTCCTCGCCGCACGCGACGGCCAGCACGCTCAGCTCGCTCTTGAGCGCGCCCACGTCGAAGGCAGATTCGTCGGCCGCCGCGGTGCAGTGCGCCCGCACGGGAGCGGCCGTGCTGGCGAGCAAGGCCATGGCGGCCAGCAGGCTGCCTGTCCGGCGCGCCCTCACTTGGCGGCCACCGGGGTGCTCGGGGCAGCGTTGACCATGACCTGCATCGTCTCGTCTCCTGGGATGAATTTGACGGCAAAGCTGTCCGCGCCGACGGCGCCGGGGCGGGGCGTGTAATCCACGCGGGTGTCGTCGCCCACCAGGTGGACATAGACGGCGCCGTTGCGCGGCTTCTGGGTCAGCAGGCCGGCGTCCAGCGGCTTGCCGTCCCGGGTGACGAGGATGCCGCACCAGCCGCCGCCGCCGGTGGCCATCGCCACCGTGCTGGGCTTGCCGTCCGCAAGCTTCTGCTCGGGCGCCGCGCAGGACGCGGCCTTGCCGGACAGGTCGGCCGCATAAACCGGAGACCGGTTGCGGGCGGCCTGCTGCGCCGGGGTGGCGCAGCCGGCGAGGAGCAGGAGGGCGGGAAGAAACAGGGCGATGTGGCTGGCGTGCATCGTGGCGGTGTTCCTGGTGTGCAGCGGGCAGGCTTGCCCGCCGGGTCCCTTGCCGGGCGGCGGGCCGATGCCGTAGGTCTTGGCAAAGCCGCGTTCTAATCGCGGCGGGGGAGGGCGACAAGCCGTGGCCGTGCTGCTTCTGCTGCCGTTTATCGGCTTGCTGTGGGTGCCGTTCTACAACATGGCCGAACCGGCGCTGTTCGGCTTCCCGTTCTTCTACTGGTACCAGTTGGCCTGGGTCCCGGTCAGCTCGCTGCTCACCTGGCTGGTCTGGCGCAGCGGCAAGCGGGAGCCGGAACTGTGATCAGCGACACCATCGACTGGCCGGCCTTTGCCGTCTTCATCTTCTTCTTCGCCCTGGTCTCCATCATGGGCTTCGTCGCCGCGCGCTGGCGCAAGCCGGCCACGCTGGCCCACATCGACGAGTGGGGGCTGGGCGGCCGCCAGTTCGGCACCTGGGTCACCTGGTTCCTGGTCGGCGGCGATTTCTACACCGCCTACACGGTCATCGCCGTGCCCGCGCTGGTGTATTCCGTGGGCGCCTACGGCTTCTTCGCGCTGCCCTACACCATCATCGTCTACCCGATCGTGTTCGCCATCATGCCCCGGCTGTGGGCGGTGGCGGCCAAGGCCGGGCACGTCACCGCGGCGGACGTGGTGCTGGCGCGCTACGGCTCCCGCCCGCTCGAGCTGGCCGTGGCCATCACCGGCGTGCTCGCCACCATGCCCTACATCGCGCTGCAGCTGATCGGCATGGAGGTGGTGATCAAGGCGCTCGGCCTGAACGGGGAGCTGCCGCTGGTCGCCGCCTTCCTGGTGCTGGCGCTGTACACCTACTCCGCCGGGCTGCGCGCCCCGGCGCTGATCGCCTTCGTCAAGGACATCATGATCTACGTCGTGGTGCTGGTGGCGGTCGCGATCATCCCGCTCAAGCTCGGCGGCTACGGCGCGGTGTTCGCCGCCGCGGACGCCGCGTTCACCGCCAAGGGCAGCGGCGGCACCGTGCTGAAACCGGCGCAATACCTGCCGTATGCCACCACCGCGCTCGGCTCCGCCCTGGCGGCGTTCATGTACCCGCACACGCTGACCGGCATCTTCGCCTCCCGCAGCGGCGACACGATCCGCAAGAACGCGATCCTGCTGCCGGCCTATACCCTGCTGCTCGGGCTGATCGCGCTGCTGGGCTACATGGCCATCGCGGCCGGGGTGAAGCCGGCCGCGGCGAACGGCGTGGTGCCGGCGCTGTTCAAGGCGCTGTTCCCCGGCTGGTTCGCCGGGTTCGCGTTCGCCGCCATCGCCATCGGCGCGCTGGTGCCGGCCGCCGTCATGTCCATCGGGGCGGCCAACCTGTTCACCCGCAACTTCTGGAAGGCCTACGTCAACCCGGACATTTCCGCGGCCGGCGAGGCGGCGGTGGCTAAGCTGGTGTCCCTGGCGGTGAAGCTGGGGGCGCTCGGCTTCGTGCTGTTCCTGGACAACTCGGTGGCGCTCAACCTGCAGCTGCTGGGCGGGCTGTGGATCCTGCAAACCTTCCCCGCCGTCGTGTTCGGCCTGTTCACCCGCTGGTTCAGCGGCCCGGCGCTGCTCGCCGGCTGGGCGGTCGGCTTCTTCGGCGGCACCCTCGTCTCATGGACGGACAACCTGAAGCCGCTGCACACGTTGGCGTTCAGCGGCATCGGCTACACGTTTTATGTCGGCGTGCTGGCCTTGGCGGCCAACATCGCAGTCGCCGCCCTGGTCAGCGCCGTCTTGCCGGCGACCCGGCGGGGTCCCGCCTTGGCCTGAGGCAACGGCCCCGCCCG
>CAXTTH010000302.1:0-3228 GCA_964247035.1 uncultured Acetobacteraceae bacterium | reverse complement strand
CCGCAGGCGCTGGCGACGGGGCGGTGTGGCTCAGGCGCTCGGCCAGCAGCGCCGGGGTGAGCGCCAGCAAGCCGTCTGCCGCGCCAGGCCCGATGCCGGCTTCGGTCAAGATGAGCTGGCCGGCCTCGGCCGCCGCCAGCAAGCCGCCCAAACGGCGGGCAAGGTCCAGCCGGGTGCCGATCAGCAAGGTGGCGCCCGCCGCGGCGAAGGCGACACCCAGGTCGGCCGACTCCGCCGGGTCGAGTCCGGCGGGCAGCACCAGTGCGACATCCGCATCCGCCGTGGCGGTCAAGCTGGTCAGCTCGTCCCGCTGGCTGGGATCGAACGGGTCAATGCCCGGCGCATCGATCAGCACGGCGGCCCCGGGCTGACGGCGCTTCAGGGCCCGGGCCAGCGTGGCGGGATGGCTTGCCACGATCAGCGTCAATCCCAGAAGGCGGGTGAAAGCGGCCAGCTGCTCCGTAGCGCCGGCGCGGCGGCCATCCGTGGTGATGATCAGCGGCATTGCGCCCGCCATGACCAGCCGCGTCGCCAACCGGGCCACCGTCAGCGTCTTGCCAGCACCCGGCGGGCCGGCGAACAGCAGGGGGCTGGGCTCCTGCCGCTCCAGCCCAAGGCCGCCGAAGCGCAACTGCTTGGCGAGCGCCTGATCCAGCGGGCCTGCGGCGAGCTGCGCGGCCAGGGGCGCGGGCACGCCATGCCAGGCCAGCTGCCGCTGCCGCTCCGGGGCAGTGAGCGGCGGCGGCCCGTCATCGTGGTCCAGCGCCGCCGTGACCTCCACGCCATCCGCGACCCGGCGCGTGGCTAGGATCAATGCGTCCGGCCCTAGCTCGGCCCGGACCTGGGCCATGGCCTCTGTGACGCCGGGCGCCCGATATAGCTTCAACCGCATGCCAAGAGATTAACATGCGAAGGTTGCCGGAACGTTGAGATCGGCTAGAACCGTGCCATGGCCATCCTGCGCGCAATCCTGTTCGACACGTTCGGCACCGTCGTGGACTGGCGTTCCAGCCTGATCGCCGAGCTGACCGCGTTCGGTGAGGCGCGGGAGATCGTGACGGACTGGGCGGCGCTGGTCGACGCCTGGCGGGGCGCCTACAAGCCCTCCATGGACCGGGTGCGCCGGGGCGAGCTGCCTTGGACCAAGCTCGACGACTTGCACTACCAGTCGCTCAACGAACTGTTGCAGGAGAGCGGCGTCATCGGGCTGAGCGAGGCGGACCGGCGGCAGCTCACCATGGGCTGGCACCGGCTGCACGCCTGGCCGGATGCGGTGGAGGGCACCGCGCGGCTGCACCGGCGATACATCACGGCGCCGCTCTCGAACGGGAACGTGTCGCTGCTGATCGATCTGGCGAGGTTTAACGGCTTGCCGTGGGACATGATCTTCGGCGCCGACACATCGGGCCGCTACAAGCCGGACCCGGAAACCTACCTTGGCGCCTGCCGCATGCTGTCCCTGGCGCCGGCCGAGGTCATGCTGTGCGCCGCCCATAACTATGACTTGCAGGCGGCGCAGCGCCACGGGATGCGAACCGCTTTCGTGGCCCGACCAACCGAGTACGGGCCGCATCAAAAAGAGGATTTCGCGGCGACCGGAGCCTGGGATCACGTGGTGAACGGGATTGACGAGCTGGCGGAACGGCTCGCCTAGCGTCCTACAGGGAAAAGCCGGGGCAGTGCCCTGCCAGGCTGGCGGTCAGACTCGCTCGATCAGCGCTGCAATCCCTTGGCCCACGCCGATGCACATGGTGGCGACCGCCAACTTCTGGCCGCGCTGCTCCAACGCGTGCACTGCCGTCAGCGCGAGGCGCGCGCCGGACATGCCGAGCGGATGGCCGAGCGCAATGGCGCCGCCATGCGGATTGACCATCTCGGCGTCGTCCGGCAGGCCCAATTGGCGCATCACCGCCAAGCCCTGCGCCGCGAACGCCTCGTTCAATTCTATCAGGTCAATATCTGCCAAGGTCAGCCCAGTGCGCTCCAGGAGCTTGCGGGTGGCAGGCTCCGGTCCCATGCCCATGATCCGCGGCGGCACTCCGGCAGTCGCTATGGCCACCACGCGCGCCCGTGGCGTCAGGCCGTGACGCCGGGCGGCGGCTTCGGTGGCAAGGATCAGCGCCGCAGCGCCATCGTTCACGCCGGATGCATTGCCAGCAGTCACGCTGCCTCCCTGGCGGAATGGCGCCTTCAGCTTGGCCAGGGCGTCCAGGCTGGTTTCGCGCGGATGCTCGTCGCGGTCCACCACGATCTCGCCTTTGCGGGTTCGAACCGTGACGGCGGTGATCTCCCGCGCAAAGAACCCGGCGGCTTGCGCGGCAGCCGCGCGCTGCTGGCTGCGTAGGGCAAAGCCATCCTGGTCGGCGCGGCTGACCTGAAAATCCTGCGCCACGTTCTCCGCCGTCTCCGGCATGGATTCAACGCCGTACTGCGCCTTCAGCAGCGGGTTGACGAAGCGCCAGCCGATGGTGGTGTCATGGATTTCGGCCGAGCGGCTGAAGGCCTCCGCTGCCTTGCCCTGGACAAATGGCGCGCGGGTCATGCTTTCCACGCCGCCGGCGATGACCAGCTCGGCATCGCCCGAGCGGATGGCGCGTGCCGCCGTTCCCACGGCATCCAGCCCGGAGCCGCAGAGCCGGTTGATGGTGGCGGCCGGCACGCCAGCCGGCAGCCCGGCCAGCAGCAGCGCCATACGGCCGACATTGCGGTTGTCCTCGCCGGCCTGGTTGGCGCAGCCGTAATACAGATCATCCACCGCATCCCAGTCCACGCCGGGGTTGCGATGCATCAAGGCCCGCAGCGGGATCGCGCCGAGGTCGTCGGGCCTGACGTCCTTCAGTGCCCCGGCATAACGCCCGATCGGGGTGCGCACCGCGTCGCAGATAAAGGCTTCCGGCATGGCCATGCTCCTCTCTCGTGGCGCGCGGCCCCGTTGCCAGGCGCAGCGGCCGGCCCAGTCGCCTAGTCGTTGCTGATCGGCGCGGAGTCCGGTTGCGCGGGCGACGACGTGGTAGGCGCTGGCGTGCCGGCCGCAGTCCCGGGGGCAGAGGTTGGCGCCTGGCCGCCATTGTTCGATTGCGGAGCTGAGCGCACGCCGGCTAGGGCGGAGCTGTTCGCCGCATCCGAACTGCCCGCTGCGCCGGCGTTCGGCGCCACCGGCTGGTTCGGAACCGCCACCGGCGCGGGCGCGCTCGCAGCGGCACCGCTGGCGACCGGGCAATCCTCCTC
>CAXTTH010000301.1:0-3236 GCA_964247035.1 uncultured Acetobacteraceae bacterium | reverse complement strand
CGCCAGACCGCGCAGCAGATCATCCTCGCGGTCCAGCAGGCCGCGGCTGCCGAGCAGGGGCTGCAGCTCGGCAAGCAGGGACGCGAGCGAAGGCGGGGGCACGTGGGTGTCGGGCATCGGGTCGCTCCTCCCGCAAGAGGTGGGACAGTTCGGCCGGCATGGCAACAGCGGCCCGGCCCGGCCCGCCCAAGCCGCCTTGTTCCGGCGTTAAGCCCGGCTTCATCCCGGACGGGCAAGGTCATGCCATGGGTCTCTCTGTCATGCCGCTCGGGATTCGCAGCAAGGTCACGGGATTGCTGGCCGGGGTCCTCGCGTGCACCTTGGCGCTCGGCGTGTTCTCCCTGCGCAAGGTCAACCAGGTGGACTCCGCCGCCAACGAGATGCGCGAGGAGTGGCTGCCGCTGATCGAGATCGCGGGCAGCCTTGCCAAGAAGGTCGAAGCGATGCGCGCCGACCAGGTCACGTCGTCGCTGAACATCTCCGCCCCGATGCAGGCGTCCCTGGCCGGCGAGGAGATGCAGCTCATCATCGACATCGGCGGCCAGGTCGATGCGCTGAGCCAGAAGGCGACCGATCCGGAGCAGCGCATGATCGTCGACGAGGTCAGGAAGCAGTGGGCGCGGTTCGGCCAGCAAACCGAGGAGCTGGACGCCCTTACCCGCAACTCGGACGTCGCGCTGGCGAACGTGATGCTTGCGGGCGAGATGCAGGACACCTTGTACGCGCTGCGCACGGGCCTGGCGAGCGAGACCGAGCTGCTGGTCCGGGCGGCGAAGCAACGCGCCGACCTGGGCAGGCGCACGGCCAAGCTGGCCCGCCTGCAGGTCATCGTCGGCTTCACGCTGACGGTCCTGGGGGTCTGGGCCGGAACCTGGGCGTTGCTGCGCAACCTGGTCAACCCCATCGTCGCGATGACGGAGACGATGGCCAGGCTGGCGCGGGGCGACCAGAAGGTGGTCACCAGCTCGCTGCGCCGGCAGGACGAGATCGGCGACATGTCCCGCTCGCTGGTGGTGTTCCGCCGCGCCATGGACGAGGAGCGCCGGCTGGCGATCGGCGAGATGCGCACCGCCGCCGCCGGCAGGGCCCGGGGCGAGCGCCTGGCCGAGCTGGCGCTGCAGTTCGAGGCGACGGTCGACACGCTGTCCAGCGGCATCGGCGTGGCGGCGGAGCAGCTGCAGCAGACCGCCGGCGGCCTGAACGGCAACGCGGCCGACGTGGCCGACCAGACCCGGGCGGCTCGCGCCTACGCCGCCAAGGCCAACGCCGACGCCGGCAACGTGTCCCGCTCCACGGAGGAGCTGTCCGCCTCCATCGCGCAGATCGGCCGCCAGGTGGAGGAGTCCGCCCAGATCACCGGCAAGGCCGTCGAGGACGCCCGGCGCACCAACGAGATCGTGCGCGCCCTGTCGCAAGGCGCGCAGGCAGTGGGGGAGGTGACGACCCTGATCCAGGGCATCGCCGTGCAGACCAAGCTGCTCGCGCTGAACGCCACCATCGAGGCGGCGCGGGCCGGCGACGCCGGCCGCGGCTTCGCGGTGGTGGCCGGCGAGGTGAACAACCTGGCCGGCCAGACCAAGCGCGCCACGGAGGAGATCGGCGGCCAGATCGGCCGCATCCAGGACGCGATCAAGGAGGCGGTGCGGGCGATCGAGGGCATCGTCCGCACCGTGGAGCGGACCAGCGACATCTCCGCCCAGGCCACCATGGAAGTGGGGCAGCAGAGCCGCTTCGTCCAAGGCATCGCCGACGGCGTGGAGCTGACGGCCCACAGCACGGTGGCGGTGGACAGGCTGATGACGCAACTGAGCGGCGTCACGGGCAGCACCGGCGAGGTGGCGGGCCAGGTGCTGTCGGCCGCCAGCATGATCAGCGCGCAGTCACGCTCGCTCAAGCAGGACGTCGGCCGGTTCCTGGCGGACGTGCGGGCGGCCTGAGGCCGCTCGCTCGATCAGGGCCACGGCTCCGCCCGACGGCATGGCTTCCTGGCTGTCGGCTCGCAACATGATGAATCGCAAGGATGCTTCCCTCCAAGCGCGGAGCAAGGTCCTGCAACATGACGCGCCGCCTAACGCCGCGAGCCTGCCTCGGTGAAGTCCAGGCTCGGCCCAGCCGGCACGATCCGGCTCGGGTTCACCCACGGGTGGCTCATGTAGTAGTGCCGCTTGATGTGGCCGAAATCCACCGTCCCGGCCACGCCGGGCTCTTGATACAGCGAGCGCGTGTAGTCCCACAGGTTCGGGTAGTCCACGATCCGGCGCAGGTTGCACTTGAAGTGGCCGTTGTACACGCTGTCGAACCGCACCAGCGTCGTGAACAGCCGCCAGTCCGCCTCCGTGACCGCCCCCCCGCACAGGAACGGCGTGCGGCCCAGCCGCTCCTCCAGCCAGTCCAGCGTGGCGAACAGCGGATGCAACGCCGCCTCGTACGCCTCCTGCGTCCGCGCGAACCCGGCGGCATACACGCCGTTGTTCAGCGTCCCGTACACCCGCTCGTTCACCGCGTCGATCTCCGGCCGCAGCGCCTCGGGATACAAGCCGCCCGGATCGTCGCCCATCTGGTCCAGCATGCGCAGGATGTCCGCCGACTCGTTGCTGACGATGGCGCCCGCCCGCTTGTCCCACAGCACCGGCACCGTCACCCGGCCGGTGAAATGCGGGTCGGCCCGGCGATACACCTCGTGCAGGGCATGGGCGCCGTACGGGTCGGGGATCACGCCGGGCCCGGGCTCGAACGTCCAGCCCTGCTCGCCCATCAGCCAGTGCGTCACCGACAGGCTGATCTCGCCCTCCAGCCGCTTCAACGCGCGCACGATCAGCGCCCGGTGCGCCCAGGGACACGCCAACGACACGTACAGGTGGTAGCGCCCCGGCTCCGGCGGGTGCGGGCCGCCGGCGGCGATCCATTGCCGGAAGTGCGACTGCGGCCGGTCGAACGCGCCATCCTTGTCCGGCACGCCGTCGCCGGACGTCCAGGCGCCGTCGGTCATCTGTCCCATCGCGTTCCCCTTATGCCGCCATGCCGGCGCACCAGCCGCTCGACCAGGCCCACTGGAAGTTGTAGCCGCCCAGCCATCCCGTCACGTCCACCGCCTCGCCGACCACGAACAGCCCCGGCACCCTGCGCGCCTGCATGGTGCGGGAGGACAGCGCCGCGGTATCGACCCCGCCCAGCGTGACCTCCGCCTTGGCATAGCCTTCCGTGCCCCCCGGCAGCACCGCCCAGGACTGCAAGCT
>CAXTTH010000300.1:0-3240 GCA_964247035.1 uncultured Acetobacteraceae bacterium | reverse complement strand
GCCTGGCGGCCATCCGGGGATGAGCCTGCTCAGCAAAGCCGGCCTCGAGCACCTGCTGGGCGATTACGGCTACGGGCTGGTCTTCGCCGTGATCGGCCTGGAAGCCATGGGGCTGCCGTTCCCGGGCGAGAGCCTGATCATCGCCGCCGCGGTATACTGCGCCACGACGGGCAAGCTGCGCATCGCAGGCGTGATCGCGGCCGCCATCGCCGGGGCGATCATGGGCGACAACGCCGGCTACCTGATCGGGCGCTGGGCCGGCTTCCCGCTGCTGCGCCGCTACGGACGCCATGTCGGGCTGAACGACCGCCGCCTGACCCTCGGGCGATACCTGTTTCAGACCCAAGGCGGCAAGGTGGTGTTCGTCGGCCGCTTCATCGCCATCCTGCGCACCTTCGTGGCGTTGCTGGCCGGGGCCAACCAGATGGAGTGGAAAACCTTTCTGCTGTGGAACGCAGTCGGCGGGGTGGTGTGGGCCACCTCGTATGGCGTTGCCGCCTACCTGCTGGGCAGCGCGGCAAGCCGGTTGGAAGGCCCGGTCGGCATCGGGTTGGGCGCCATCGCAGCCATCGTGGTCATCATAGTCGTTTTTATGCTCCGTCGCAATGAAACGCGGCTGGAGGACAAGGCGGAGCAGGCGATGCAGAAGGGCGGCTGACCGCTCAAGTCGGGCGCAACTGCCGCACCACGTCATCCGGCGGCATCACCGTCCTGCCGTCCACGTAGCGCCATTCAGTCATTGCGCCCTTGCCATCCTGCACGGCCAACTGGCCGACATAGGTTCCCATCGTGCTCTGGTGGTCGATGGCGCGGAACTGGCTGATGCCGAACGGGGTGGCGAACCCCGCTTCCGCGAACCCGTCCGCCATCGCCTCAGGGTCCACCCCGCCGGACTTCAGGATGCCGGACGCGATGGCGTTCACCAGCGCGTAGCCCACGGCGGACCCCATGCGCGGCGGCTCATGCGTGTGCTGGACGTAGTCCAACACGAACTGCTTGTTGCTCGGCTCGTCCGAAAGGTCCCACGGGTAGCCGGTGACGATCCAGCCCGGCGGCGCCAGCTTGCCCAGCGGCTCCAGGTACTCCGGCTCCCCCGTCAGCATGGAGGCGACCGTGCGCCCGCCGAACAGCCCCTGCGCGCTGCCCTCGCGCACGAAGGCCAGCAAGTCGGCGCCGAACAGGGCGTTGAAGATCGCATCCGGCGCCGGCTGCGCCAGCCCGGCCACCATGGCACGCGCGTCGAGCTGGCCCGGCGTGGCCCACTGCTCCCCCACGAACCGCACGTTCGCCCGGCGGCCTTGCAGCAACTGGCGGAACCACCTCACCGCCGAGCGGCCGTAAGCGTCGTTCGAGGCCACCGTCACCCAGGTCCGGGCAGGCATGGTGAGCGCCGTCTCCACCAGCATGGCCGCCTGCTCGAAGGTCGAGGGGCTCAGCCGGTAAGTGTAGCGGTTGCCCTTCTCCCAGACCAAGGCGGAGGCCAGCGGCGCGCCCGCCACGTAAAGCCTCTTGTGCTGCAGGGCGAAGCCGCTGAGCGCCAACCCCACCTCGGACGAGAAGCCACCTGCCAGCAAATCCACCTTCTGGTCGCTCAGCAGTTCACCTGCCAGCCGCACCGCGTTGTCCGGCTGCCCGGCATCGTCGCGCGAGACGAACTCGATCGGACGCCCGTTCAGCCCGCCCAAGTCGTTGACATGGGCCAGGGCCAGCTCCCAACCCTTGCGGTAGGGCCCGGCAAACTCGGGCTGCGTGGAGTAGCTGTTGATCTCGCCGATGCGGAAAGGGCCATTGCCCTGGGCGCGCAGGATCGCCGGGCGGGCCAACGCGGCGGCCGACCCGGCGGCCAGCAGGGTGCGGCGGGAAAGCGCCATCTATCGGTCCCGCATGATGCCGTCGTCAGGCTTCGCCGCGGCTTGGGCCAAGGCGTGCCCTGCGGCCATGGCCGTCATGCCGGCGAGCGCCGTCAGGGCCAGGCGCGGCAGCACCAGCTCGGTCTCGCGGTTGCGGACTTCCACCACGAGCATCACGGCCGAGATCGCGGCCAAGCCGAGCGCGCCGAGCGGGCGGGTGGCCTTGTTGGCCACCATCACGGCGCCGAGGGTCTCGATGGCGCCGACGTTACGCATCTGCCGCCGGGTCAGGCCCCAGCGACGGAACAGGCCAGCTTCCAATCCGGCCAGCTTCAGGATGCCCATGAAGGCAAAGCTGAGTTCCACCAGCGCGGTGCGCCCCTCGTTCTGCTTGACCACGCTGGAAGCTCCTTATCGGTGTAAGGCTGCAACGCAGGGGCCTGGCCGGGGATGCGTCAGCCTTCCAAGCTGAGAGCGGCCAACAGGTCCTCGGCCACCGGGCCGCGCACGGCGGCCAGGCACTCGGCATAGAGCTTCAGCAGTTCCTCCTTGCGCAGCGCCGGACTGGTCTCGAGCACCTTCTCCATCAGGCGGAACGCCACCGCCTCGGCCGATCCGGACTCATCCGGCATCGCGTCACTGCGCCTTGGCGGCGCGCCGGGCGGCGCGCTTGGCGTGGGCGTGGGCCTTGACCTGCTCCAAGGTCACGTAGCCGGCGTGGTCCGTGTCGATCGTTGCGAAGTCCCGCGCCACGGACGGCATCCTGGCGCGGGCCTGCTCCTCCGTCAGGTGGCCGTCATGGGTGGTGTTCGCCTCCTCGAACCGCTGTTCCAGCGTGCGGCGATGATGCTTCGAGACCGGCGTCGAGGAAGCTGCCGGGGCGGCCTGGTCGCCGCTGACGTTGGGGGACCCCAGCGGCCCCGTGGTCCCGGTGAGGGGCGCCTGCGCCTGGGCAGCGCCGGCAAGCAGGACGAGGACGGCAACGGCGGACCAACGCATGGCGGCTCCTACAAGGAAATCAGGCGGCGACGGCGCGGAACACGCCCAAGGCGTCCTCCACCTGCGCGGCGGACACGTCGAGATGGGTGCAGGCGCGAGCCATATGACGTCCCATGACCGAAATCAACACGCCATGATGTGCAGCACGCCGGGCCAGCTCGTCCGCGTCGAACCCGGCGGCCGAGGTGTCGATGTAGACCAGGTTGGTTTCCGGCGCGCGCACTGCCAGCCCCGGCACCTGCGCCAGGCCGCGCGCCAGCGCCTTGGCGTTGGCGTGGTCATCGGCCAGCCGGTGGATGTTGTGGTCCAGCGCGTGCAGGCAGGCGGCGGCGCACAGCCCGCCCTGGCGCAGCGCCCCGCCCATGCGCTGCTTCCAGCGCCACGCCTCGCC
>CAXTTH010000299.1:0-3247 GCA_964247035.1 uncultured Acetobacteraceae bacterium | reverse complement strand
ACGCCAGCGGCTCCGGGGTGGTGAGCCGGGGGGTGCAGTCGGCCAAGGAGTTCTGAGCGGCGGCGGGGAGGGGCGGCCCTCCCCGCCTGCCAAAGCTGGAGAGAGCCGCTATTCGGCCGCGATGGCGCCGTAGCCGATCTCGGCCTTGGTCTCCAGGAACTCGCCGAACGCCAGGTCGCCCCATTCCCGCCCGTTGCCGGACTGCTTGTAGCCGCCGAACGGGGCCATGATGTCCAGCCCGGCGCCGTTGATGGTCACCTGGCCAGCGCGCAGGCGGGAGGCGACGTGGCGGAGTGCGGCCGGGTCACGGCCCTGGACATAGGCGGCCAGGCCGAACGGCGTGTCGTTGCCGATGGCGATCGCCTCCTCGACCGTGTCGTAGCCGAGGATGGCCAGCACCGGCCCGAACACCTCCTCGCGGGCGATGGTCATGTCGTTGGTCACGCCGGCGAACACGGTCGGCTTCACGTAATAGCCGCGGTCCAGCCCTTCGGGACGGCCCGGGCCGCCGGCGACGAGGGTGGCACCCTCGTCGATGCCCTTCTGGATCAGGCCCTGGATCTTGTTCCACTGTAGCTCCGACACGACGGGCCCCAGCTCGGAGTTGCCGTTCGGGTCGCCCACGGTGATGGCGTCGGCCGTCTGGCGCGCGATGGCCACCACTTCTTCCATGCGGCTGTTCGGCGCGATCATGCGGGTCGGCGCGTTGCAGGACTGGCCGGAGTTCTGCATCACCTGCTTCACGCCCCGGGCGACGGCCTGGCCCATGTCGGCGTCGGCAAGCAGGATATTCGGCGACTTGCCGCCAAGCTCCTGGTGGACGCGCTTGACGCTGGGGGCCGCCGCGCGGGCGACCTCGATGCCAGCGCGGGTGGACCCGGTGAAGGACACCAGGTCGATGTCCGGATGCGCACTGATGGCCGCGCCCACGGTGGGGCCGTCGCCGTTGACCAGGTTGAACACCCCGGCCGGCACGCCGGCGGCGGCGAGGATCTCGGCGAGGACGACGCCGGAGAACGGGGCGACCTCGGACGGCTTGAGCACCATCGTGCAGCCGACGGCCAGGGCCGGGGCCACCTTGCAGGCCATCTGGTTGACGGGCCAGTTCCACGGCGTGATGAAGCCGCAGACGCCGACCGGCTCGCGGGCAATCAGCGTGCTGCCGCGCAGCGTCTCGAACTCGTAGCTCTTCAGGATGCCGATCGCGGCCTGGAAATGGCCGACGCCGATGGCGGCCTGGGCCTGCTGGGCGAGGCTCGCTGGCGCGCCCATCTCCTCGGTGATGGCGGCCGCCATGTCGTTGTAGCGCTTCTTGTATTCCTCCACGATGCGTTCGAGCAGCGCCAGGCGCTCCTCGCGGCTGGTGCGGGAGTAGGTGGCGAAGGCGGCGCGCGCGGCGGTCACGGCACGGTCCACGTCGGCGGCGGCGCCCAGGCTGATCCGGCCGCACACCTGCTCGTTCGCCGGGTTGATCACGTCGAGCGTCTTGGCGGCGGCTGGATCAACCCACGCGCCGCCGATGTAGAAATGCAGGTAGTCGCGCATGGAAGCTCCCCTGATTGCTATTGTGGATAACCTAGCGCCGTACCGGCCCGGAGGCCAGCCGCCTGCGTGGCATTTCTGGACACCGCGCCTGGATGGCCGGCCCTGCCAGCTACGAGGCTTGCCTATCGCGTCCGCGACGATCTTGGGACAGCAATGCGAGGCTAGCCCCGCATCTGGTCCCACTCGGTCTGCACCCGCCGGACAATGCGCCGCATGGCCGCCACCTGCTCGTCAGTCGTGGCCAGGCTCTTGCGCAGGCCCTCAACCGCCTCGATCGCTTTGTCGGCGCGGCCGAAATTGACGATGCCTTCCTCGCGGGCAACGGTCAGCCTCTCATCCAGACGATTCATGCGGGCCATTAAATCCACCCGCAGCCGCGTCTGGCCATTCTCCAGCCGAGCCTGGCCGTCCTGCAACCGGGCTTGACCGTCTTGCAGGATCGCAAGCGCTTTCATCACATCGCCCAGCGTGGGCTCATGCTTCTCACTCATTTCGCCGCTCCTTGGGACGTCATCCTACTGCCAAGCGGCCTATCCTGCCACCTTTCTCACCACCGTCACCGCGTCCGGCGAGGACCAGTCCGCCGCCCCTTCCAGCACGCCGACCTCGTAGCCGTTGCGGTCGATCAGCAGCGTGGTGGGGATGCCGCGCACGTCCAGGTCATGCGCCAGGGCGCTCATCGGGTCGAGCAGCACCGGCAGGTTGCGGATGTTGTGCTCGGCGAAGAAGCGCTGCACCACGGCCGCGCCGCCGCGGTCGGAGGAGATGGGCAGCACCACGATGTTGTCCCGCCCCACCAGGTGCGCCAGGTCGTCCAGCGCGGGCATCTCGCGCACGCAGGGAATGCACCAGGTGGCCCACAGGTTCAGCACCACCGCCTTGCCGGGATAGTCCGCCAGGGTGCGCGGCGAGCCGTCCGCGGCGGAAAAGCGCAGCTCGACCTTGCGGGGCTGCGGCAGGGCGTGCAGCTGCTCGATGCCTTCCAGCGCCTGCGCCCGCAGTTTACGCAGCGGGGCCGCCGCCGCTAGGGTCCCGGTGGCCGCCACCAGGGCGCGGCGCGTCATCTCGGTCATCAGGATGGGTCCTTGCCAGCAGAGTCAGAGCCGCAACGTCGGGACGCCGCCGCCAACGCGCAATGGGGCGGGCGCTTCGCCGCCGGGCCGTCCGCGGTCATGGCCGAGATCAACGCCTCGATCGGCTTCGACCGCAGGCTGTGGCGGCAGGACATAAGCGGCTCCCTGGCGCACGCCGCCATGCTGGCCCGCGCCGGCATCATCGGCGCGGAGGACGAGGCGGCGATCCGCGACGGGCTGGCCGCCATCGGCGCGGAGATCGAGGCGGGCCGGTTCGCCTTCGACCCGGCGCTCGAGGACATCCACATGAACATCGAGGCGCGCCTGACCGAGCGCATCGGCGAGGCGGGCAAGCGGCTGCACACCGGGCGCAGCCGCAACGACCAGGTGGCGACCGACTTCCGCCTGTGGGTACGCGATGCGATGGACGGGCTGGACGGCCAGGTGGCCGGGCTGATGGCCGCGCTGGCGAACCGGGCGGCGCAGCACGCGGCGGACCCCATGCCCGGCTTCACCCACCTGCAAACCGCGCAGCCGGTGACGTTCGGGCACCATCTGCTGGCCTATGTGGAGATGCTGCACCGGGACCGCGGGCGGTTGCGGGACGCCCGGGCGCGGCTGAACGAGTG
>CAXTTH010000298.1:0-3261 GCA_964247035.1 uncultured Acetobacteraceae bacterium | reverse complement strand
GCTCGAGGCACCCGAGCGGCGTGCACGGCACGAGACCCGGCCGCCCCTGGCTCAGACGGCCGGCCGAGGCGGGCGTCAGCCCGTCGACGGCCTTGTCCGGGTGGCTCAGCGCGGTCAGGGCGGGGCCGGCGGGGGGTTCGACCCGCTGCTGTGCGGCGCCGCCGCGTCGGTGGCCTTCTCGCTGGTGGCGCAGATCGGCGAGCAAGTTGACTTCCTGCGCTTCCTGCCGCCCCGCCCGCAGCTGCCGGGGCGGGCGTGGTGGCTGGCGCTGCTGGCGGCCGGGCCGGGCTGGATCGTGCTGGGCGCGCCCAAGCTGCTGGCCGGCTCGTTCCTGGCCGTGCTGGCGCTGGGCGCCGGGCTGCTGGCGGAGGACGCGGTGCAGCCGGCGCGCATGTACCAGGTGGCGTTCGGTTACGCGCTCGCCTCCCCGCTGGCGGCGCTGGCGCTGGCAAGCGCCTTCGTGGCGCTGTCGCAGATCAAGATCAACGTGACCAACGCTTATGCCGGGTCGATCGCCTGGTCCAACTTCTTCTCCCGGCTGACGCACAGCCATCCGGGGCGCGTCGTGTGGGTCGGCTTCAACATCGCCATCGCGCTGCTGCTGATGGAGCTTGGCGTCTACGAGGCGATCGAGCGCACGCTGGTGGTGTTCTCGGACGTGGCGGCGTCCTGGGTCGGCGCGCTGGTGGCCGACCTGGTCATCAACAAGGCCGTGGGGTGGAGCCCGCCCGGCATCGAGTTCAAGCGGGCGCATCTGTACGACATCAATCCGGTCGGCGTCGGCGCGATGCTGCTGGGCGTGGCGGCGTCGCTCGCGTCCTACTCCGGCGCGCTCGGCGCTTACCCGCAAGCCTTCTCGCCATTCGCTGCATTAGGCGTGGCCTTCGCAGCGGCGCCGCTGATCGCCTGGGGCACGCAAGGCCGCTACTATCTGGCGCGCAAGCCGCGCGCGGCCTGGGCCGGGCGATCCGCGATCCGCTGCATCGTGTGCGAGAACGCGTTCGAGCCAGAGGACAGCGCCTACTGCCCCGCCTACCGCGGCGCCATCTGCTCCCTGTGCTGCTCGCTCGACGCGCGCTGCCAGGATGCCTGCAAGCCGCACGCGCGCTACTCCAGCCAGTTGCTGGCGCTGCTGCGGGCCGTGGCGGCCCCGTGGCTGGTCGCGGCGATGGCCAGCCAGGGCGGACGGTACGCTGCCACGCTGCTGCTGCTGGCCACGGCGCTCGGCACGGTGCTGGGAGCGATCTGCTGGCAGACCACAGGCCAGCAGGGCGCAGTGTTCCGCGAGGCGTTCTGCATCCTGCTGGCCATCGCCGCGGTCGCCGCCTGGCTGATCGTGCTCGGGCAGCAGGCCCGCCGCGCCGCCCAGGAGGAGACAAGGCGGCAGACGGGGCTGCTGATGAGCGAGATCGACGCCCACGGCCGCACGGACGCCGCCCTGCAAAAGGCGCGCGAGGTGGCCGAGGCCGCCAACCTGGCCAAGAGCCGCTACGTCACCGGCATGAGCCACGAGCTGCGCACGCCGCTCAACGCCATCCTCGGCTATGCCCAGCTGCTGGAGCGCGATGCCGCCATCCCCGAGCGCCGGCGCGACGGCATCCGCATCATCCGGCGCAGCGCCGAACACCTGGCAGGGCTGATCGAGGGCCTGCTCGACATCGCCAAGATCGAGGCCGGGCGGATCGAGCTGTATCGGGACAATGTTCGGCTGCCCGAGTTCCTGGACCAGCTGGGTGACATGTTCCAGCTGCAGGCTGCGGCCAAGGGCATCGGCTTTGCCTGGAGTCACGAGGGTCGCCTGCCCGCCAGCGTGCGCACGGACGAGCGGCGCTTGCGCCAGGTCCTTATCAACCTTCTGTCCAACGCCATCAAGTTCACCCAGCAGGGCGAGGTCAGCCTGCGGGTGCGTTGGCGCAACGACCTGGCGGAGTTCACCGTCGCGGATACCGGCATCGGCATCGCCGCCGAGGACATCGAGCGCGTTTTCGAGCCGTTCCAGCGCATCGAGGACCCGGCCGGGCCCTACGAACCCGGTGTCGGCCTCGGCCTCACCATCACCCGGCTGCTGACCCAGATCATGGGCGGCGAAATCCAGGTTGACAGCGAGCCCGGCCGCGGCGCCACCTTCCGCGTGCGGCTGATGCTGTCGGAGGCGCCCTCGCTCAGCCAACCCACCGCCATCGAGCATCACGCGGGCTATGCCGGGAAGCGCCGCCGGGTGCTGGTGGCTGACGACGACCCGTTCCACCGCGGCCTGATCGAGGACCTGCTGGCCCCGCTCGGCTTCGTCGTGCTGGCCGCCGCGGACGGGCCGGAATGCCTGCGGCTGGCCGCGCGCCTGCCGCCCGACCTGTTCCTGCTGGACGTGGCCATGCCGGGAATGAGCGGCTGGAAGCTGGCGCAGCAGCTGCGGGCGAGCGGGTTCCCGACGACTCCGGTGGTCATGGTGTCCGCCAACGCCGGGGAGCTGAGCGCGCCGCTGCGGGGCGACGAGGCGCATGACGACGTGCTGGCCAAGCCGATCAGCCTGTCCGTGCTGCTGGAGAAGATCGGCCGGCTGCTGCGGCTGGAATGGACGCAGCCCGCCGGGCCGCCGCCCCGCGCCACGTCGCCGCTCAGCCCCCAGCAGATCGACACGCTGCGCCAGCTCGGCTCCATCGGCTACGTTCGCGGCCTGCGCGACCAGATGGACGTGCTGGAACGGGACACGCCGGGCGCGCGCGACTATCTCCGCCCGCTGCGGGACCTGATCGGCGAGTTCCGGCTGGACGCGTTCATGGCGGCGCTGGACGCGGCCAGCCCCCGCCGGCCTGGCCCGGCGGAATGACGGCGCGCACCGTCATCCTCGTCGTCGACGACTCGCCCGCCACGCTCGGCCTGCTGAACGACACGCTGGAGGCGGCCGGCTACACCGTGCTGATCGCCCAGAGTGCGGCCAGCGCGCTCGAGCTGGTGGGGCGCGTCACGCCCGACATCGTGCTGATGGACGCGGTGATGCCGGGCATGGACGGCTTCGAGGCGTGCCGGCGGATGAAGCAGGCGCCTTCGCTGGCCGCCGTGCCGATCGTGTTCATGACGGGGCTGACCGAGAGCCAGGACGTGATCCGCGGCCTCGAGGCGGGCGGGGTGGACTACGTGACCAAGCCGGTGTCGCCGGACGAGGTGGTGGCCCGGATCGGCGTGCACCTGGCCAACGCCCGGCTGACCCGCAGCGCGCACGCCGCGCTGGACGTGGCCGGCCGCTACCTGCTGGCCTGCGAC
>CAXTTH010000297.1:0-3275 GCA_964247035.1 uncultured Acetobacteraceae bacterium | reverse complement strand
GCCGACCCGGCGGTGAGGCTGCCGGTTAAGGGCAGCCGCAGCGGGACGTTGGACGCCGGGGCGGTGGCCGCCGCGGACAGGAGGACGGCGCTGTACTGGCTGTTCAGCGACGCGATGGTGGCCCCGGCCGGGATGCCCGCGCCGGCCACGCTCTGCCCCGCCACGAGCTTGGCCAGCGTGCCGGCGGGCACGGCGACCACGGTGGACCCGGCGGTGGTCGAGCCCTGGAAGCTGCCGATGGCGGCGAAGCTCGTGCTGCGTGAGTAGCCCATGGTGCGGCCGACCGCCGCCACGTCGTTGCCGCCATCGCCGAAATGCCACTCGCTGTGCTGCAAGTATTGGTTGGGGGCGAGCGCGGTGATGTCCCCGGCCTCCCAGGAGCAGCCGGGGTTGGCCAGCCAGTCGGTGGTGGCGGCCCCGCCGGCAGCGATGGGCACGCCCGCGCACAGCAGCTCGCCCTCGTTCAGGATCATGTCGCCCTGGCCGTTCTGCTGCGCCACGATGCGGCTGTAGGCGGCGCCGGTGCGTCCGTCGTTGGCGGTGGCGGACTGGTTCCAGCCGCTGCTGTTGCTGAAGAACGCCTGGTGCGGGATGGCGCCGGGCATGTACTGGTAGCCGTGCGCCGGCTGGCCCAGCGTGTGGCCGCCGTTGCTGTCGGCAACGAAGAACTCCTCCGCGCCGAACACGTGGCCGTAGTCCCACTTGCCCCAGCACTGGAAGCTGGCGGTGCAGGGGTCGTTCTGGCTGGTGGCGGCGTTCCAGCTCGCCGGGTTCGGGTTGACTGTCACGCCGGAGGCCATGGGGCCGCGCGGCGTGCCGCTGGAGTCCTTGACCTTGCCCGGCCCGGTGAACGTGCCGAACGGCGCCAGCGGCAGGGCCGCGGTGGGCGCGTTGCAAACCCGTCCGTCCGGGATGGCGACGTGGCGGCCGCTGGCGGCGGCGGCGGCCACGGCGGCGCTGTCGTCGGTGCCACCGTCGCACGCGGCGCCGAAGTCCAGCACGGAAAGCTGGTCGGACAGCTTGCCCGTCAGCGAGCGCGCCACCGTGGCCCCCGTGGGCTGCACGTTCAGGCCGCCGAGCGGAACCGGGCCCAGTTGCGCCCAGGCTGGCAAGGCAGCCGGCAAGGCGGCCAGCAGAAGGGCGGCTGCGACGGGCAACCTGCAAAGGATCATGGTTTGTTCTCCAGGGCCGGGCACCCTACGACACGATGCAGGGCGTATCCAACCGCCATGATCGCTTGCACCTGCCCGATGCGCCAGGATCACGCCGATTTACCGGGGCTGTGCGCCCTGACGCAACGGGGCGCTACCCCGGCCGTCCCACCTCGACCGTGACGTGCGACAGGGCAGGGAAACGCGCGAGCAGCCGGCGGTAGTGCTCGGGCTCCCGCGTGCGGTCGGCCGTCGCAACGGCGACGATCGCCCCGAGATGGCCCGGCCCGAGGCGCCACAGATGCAGGTCGGTCACTTGGCTGCCCTCCGCTTCCACGGCCTGCCGCACGGCATCGGCGGTGTGCGGGTCCGGCGCCATGTCGAGCAGGATGGCGCCGGTGTCGCGGACCAGCCCGTACGACCAGCTCGCGATCACGCAGGCGCCGACCAGGCCGGCGAGCGGGTCCATCCAGAGCCAGCCGAAGCCGCGCGCCAGCGCCAACCCGACGATGACCAGCACCGAAACGGCGGCATCCGCCACGACATGGACGACCGCCGCCCGCATGTTGTTGTCGCGGTGCGCGGCGTCCCCATGGTGGCCATGCCCGCGCTCCTCGAACGCCACGGGGTAGTCGACGCCGCCGAGGCGCAGGTGCGCCACGAACTGGTGCGGCTCGGGGATCGGCTCGGCGCTCTCCAGCCAACCGCCCCGGTCCCGCATGGCGAACGCCTGGCGCGCGCCGTCCGGCCGCACCGTCTCGATAGTCGCGGCGGCGCGGATCGTGCCGCCAGGCTGCGGCCGCAGCTGGAACACCGGGGGCACGCCGTCCTCGAACACGCGCAAGGCCAGGGGGCCGTCCGGCGTCGCGATGCCCTGCGCCTCGTCGTGATCCTCGTGCCCGTGGCGGCGCCCATGGCCGTGATGGTGGTGGCCGCCGCTGAGCAGCCAGGCGCTGGCCACGTTCACCGCCAGCCCGAGTGCGGCGATCGGGATGGCCTCGTCGAACCGGATCGGCACGGGGGCGAACAGCCGGCCGACCGCCTCGCAGCCGATCAGCAGCGCGATCATCGCCAGCACGACCGCGCTGGCGAAACCGGCCAGGTCGCCCAGCTTGCCGGTGCCGAAGCTGAACCGGGCATCCTGCGCATGCCGGCGGGCGTAGCGGTAGGCCAGCGCCGCCAGCAGCAGCGCGCCTGCGTGGGTGCTCATGTGCAGCCCGTCCGCGACCAGCGCGATGGACCCGAAGGCGAGGCCGCCCACGATCTCCAGCGCCATCATCGCTGCGCACAGGGCGATGACCCACCAGGTCCGGCGCTCGGATCGCTCGTGCCCTGCGCCCAGGAAGACATGGTTGTGGCCCGCCGCAGCGGCGTAAGCGAGTGTGCCGTCCATGTCAGTCCCTCACGCCGGCTCGATGCGAACGATCGCGCCGCCTTCGTAGCATAGGGCTGCCCCCTATGCTATCCGGACCGGTCGACGATGCAGGTCAGGGCGCATCCGGCAGCTTGCAGGCGCCCTTGCGCTCGCTGTAGCGGTCCACGAGGTAGTCCGCCCGGTCCCGCAGCAGCAGCGTGAAGCGCAGCAGCTCCTCCATCACGTCCACCACGCGGTCATAGTTGGCGGACGGCTTCATGCGCCCCGCCTCGTCGAACTGCTCGTAGGCGCGCGGCACGCTCGACTGGTTCGGGATGGCGACCATCCGCATCCAGCGCCCGAGCAGCCGCAGCGTGTTCACCGCGTTGAAGCTCTGCGACCCGCCCGACACCTGCATCACGGCCAGGGTGCGCCCCTGGGTCGGCCGCACCGAGCCCTCCTCCAAGGGCAGCCAGTCGATCTGGTTCTTGAACACGCCCGTCACCGCGCCGTGCACCTCGGGGGAGCACCAGACCTGGCCCTCGGACCACAGCGACAGCGCGCGAAGCTCCCGCACCTTAGGGTGCTCCTTAGGTGCGCCGTTGGCCATCGGCAGCTCGCGCGGGTCGAAGATGCGAGTCTCGGCCCCCATGGCCTGCAGCAGCAAGTCCGCCTCCTGGACCAGCAGCCGGCTGTAGGAACGCGCCCGCAGCGAGCCGTAGAGCAGCAGGATGCGGGGCGGGTGCTGCGCCCGCGCGGCTGGTTCCAGC
>CAXTTH010000296.1:0-3296 GCA_964247035.1 uncultured Acetobacteraceae bacterium | reverse complement strand
GTCCGCGACCGTGCGCCCCAGCATCTGGTAGCCGCCGCACAGCCCCAGGATGCGGCCGCCGCGGCGGTGGTGGGCGCGCAGGTCGATGTCCCAGCCTTCGGCGCGCAGGGCGGCCAGGTCGGCGATGGTGGCCTTGGAGCCGGGCAGGACCGCCAGGTCGCACACCGGCAGCGCCGTGCCGCGGCGGACCAGGTGCAGGTCCACGCCGGGTTCGGCGGCCAGCGGGTCGAGATCGTCGAAGTTGCTGATCCAGGGCAGCACGGGGACCGCGATCCGCACCGCAGCACCTGGCTTGCGGGCGTAGGCGAGGTCCGCCGCGTCCTCGGCCGGCAGGCGGTGGGCGTCGGCGAAGAACGGCACCAGGCCCAGCGCGGCCCAGCCGGTGCGGGTGGCGATGGTGTCCATGCCGGCGGCGAACAGCGCCGGGTCGCCCCTCATGCGGTTGACGATGAAGCCTGCGACCATGGCGCGGTCCGCCGGGTCCAGCACGGCGTAGGTGCCGACGAGGCTGGCGATGACGCCGCCGCGGTCGATGTCCCCCACCACCACCACGGGCACGCCTGCCGCGCGGGCGAAGCCCATGTTGGCGATGTCGCCCGCGCGCAGGTTGACCTCGGAGGCGCTGCCGGCGCCTTCCACCAGCACGATGTCGGCTTCCGCCTGCATGCGCGCGAAGCTGTCGAGCACGTAGGGCATGAGGCTGGGCTTCATCGCCTGGTACTCGCGGGCGCGCGCCTGGCCGACGACGCGGCCTTGCACGACGACTTGGCTGCCGGTCTCGCTTTGCGGCTTGAGCAGCACCGGGTTCATGTGAACCGACGGCGGCACCCCGGCCGCGCGGGCTTGCAGGGCTTGGGCGCGGCCTATCTCCCCGCCGTCCGGGGTGACGGCGGCGTTGTTGGACATGTTCTGCGGCTTGAACGGGCGAACCCGTAGGCCACGCCTATGCAGGGCGCGGGAGAGGGCGGCCACGAGCAAGGATTTGCCTACGCTGGAGCCGGTGCCTTGGAGCATGAGGGCGGGGGTGGTCAAAGCAGGGTGAGATGCTGCTGGATTGCTGCGGCGGCTTCGTCCGGAGAGAGCGCGGTCACGTCCAGCACCAGCAGCTCGGGAGCCTCGGGCTTCTGGATACTGCCGCATCCGACGAAGTGGCGAAGCAGCGCGGGGTCAGTCAGCTTCCTGCCGATCCTGTCCGGGGACTGCAAGCGCCGTTCGTTCTCCGCCAGCTCCGCTTCGAGAACGACGGGGACAAGCCCCACCCCGCGCCGCATCGCAAGACCCGCGACGTGGGACCAAGCCGCTTGCTCGTGCGGCGCGCCTGCGCAGAGCGCGTTGGTCATGACGAAGGTTTCTTCTCGAGGGCGGGCCGCCAACGCATCGTAGGCAGCGCGCCGGATTGCCTCGTAGAGGGGCCACCTGGCGGGATCGCCGATCCCGGCGCAGGCGATTGCAACATCGTGCAGGAGGTGGTTGTGGATGAAGCGAGCGCCCAGCCGATGCGCCAGCTTCTCGCCGATCGTTTTCTTGCCGACGCCTAGCCAGCCATTCAGGTGCACGATCATCGCACGTTCCTTTCAGCGTCCTGCCGGTTGCCGGTATGCAGCGGCAGTTAGAGTCTGATCTCCGCTTGGATAGCGTCCGCCGTCGTGCACACGGAACTCTCATCCCGGACCACCAAGCCCGCGCCTTCCAGGACCGTCACGTCCTCGTGCACCCGGCGATACTGCCGTCCCAGCGAGCGGGCGAGCGCGCTGACGGACGGTTCAGGGTGGGCGTGCAGGTGCCGCAGCAGGCGATACCGTTCCCCCGTCATCACCGACGTTAGGCCCTCCCAGCTTTGGAACGACAGCACCCGCTCATGCACGTGCTCGCCGCGATCCGCCCATTCAACGGCATCGAGAAATGCGGCGGCGTCATCCTCAGCCGTGCCGCCGACGACGATCCTCATGTCCTCATTCATAGCTCGCCTCCTCTAAGCTGACGCACATCGGCCAGGAAATCCGCCAGCATCTGGCGGAAGGTGGCAAACGCATAAGCCTCCTCCTTCTCGCCGTAATGCCGGTGATCGCCTTTGCCGGCCTCGTTGTCATACCCCACCAGCCGATGCCCGCCGTTGCCGTAGAACAAGGAATACTTGAACAGGTGAGCGGAGCCGGCGACGGCGGCGGGCACCTGCCAGAGCTTTAATTCCAGGACCGCGCCGTCATCATAGCGACGTTTGCGGTGCAGGATCAGCGTGGCGCTCGCCATGAGGCATAAAATGGCACAGTCGAGGTATGTCGTAAATTGACATACTACTCTGAACGAAGCTCAGAACTCAATCCCCTCCTGCGCCTTCACCCCGGCGGCGAAGTGGTGCTTCACCGCGCCCATCTCCGTCACCAAATCCGCCGCCGCCACCAAGGCAGGCCGGGCGTTGCGGCCTGTGACCACCACGTGCAGCCCCGGCGGGCGCCCAGCCAGGCCGGCCAGCACCGCGTCCTCCGCCAGGTAGTCGTAGCGCAGCGCGATGTTCAGCTCGTCCAGCACCAGCAGGCCGAGGCCGGCGCGCGCCATCATGGCCAGCGCCTGCCCCCAGGCGCGTTCGGCGGCGGCCACGTCGCGGGCGCGGTCCTGGGTGTCCCAGGTGAAGCCCTCGCCCATGGTGCGCCACTCCACCTGGTCGCCGAACCGCTCGAAGGCGGCACGCTCGCCCGTGCTCCAGGCGCCCTTGATGAACTGCACCACGCCCACCGGGCGGCCACGGCCCAGCATGCGCAGCGCCAGGCCGAACGCCGCCGTGCTCTTGCCCTTGCCGGGGCCGGTGTGGACCATCAGCAGGCCGCGCTCCGTCACCGTCTTGCCCGCCACCTCCGCGTCCTGCACCGCCTTGCGCCGGGCCATCTTGTCGCGGTGGCGGTCCGCCTCGCTCACTTCACCACCATGGGCAGGCCTGCCACCATCAGCAGCACCCGGTCCGCCCGCGCCGCCACCTGGGCGTGCAGCACGCCGGCCGCGTCGCGGAAGCGGCGGGCCAGGGCGTTGTCCGGCACGATGCCCAGGCCCACCTCGTTGGACACCAGCACAGTGGGCTGGCTGCGGGCGTCCAGGGCGCGGAGCAGGGCATGCCAGTTCGGCTGCCGCTCGGCCAGCAGCAGGTTGCTCAGCCACAGCGTCAGGCAATCGACCAGCGCCGGGGCCTCGCACGCGAGCGCGCCAGGCAGGTCCAGCGGCGCTTCCACCGTCTCCCAGCCGGCGGGGCGGCGGGCGCGGTGGGCGGCGATGCGCTCCGCCATCTCCGAGTCGAACGCCTGGGC
>CAXTTH010000295.1:0-3299 GCA_964247035.1 uncultured Acetobacteraceae bacterium | reverse complement strand
GCGCGAGATCGTGGAGTTCCTGAAGGAGCCGCAGCGCTACGGCCGGCTGGGCGCGCACGTGCCCAAGGGCGTGCTGCTGGTGGGGCCGCCCGGCACCGGCAAGACGCTGCTGGCCCGCGCGGTGGCGGGCGAGACGGGGGTGCCGTTCTTCTCGATCTCCGGCTCCGAGTTCGTCGAGATGATCGTGGGCGTGGGCGCGGCGCGGGTGCGCGACATGTTCAAGCAGGCGCGGGAGAAGGCGCCCGCCATCATCTTCATCGACGAGATCGACGCGCTGGGCGGGGCGCGCAACGGCCCCGGCATGGGCGGGCACGACGAGAAGGAGCAGACGCTCAACCAGCTGCTCTCGGAGATGGACGGCTTCGACCCGAGCACCGGGCTGGTCATCATCGGCTCCACCAACCGCCCCGAGGTGCTGGACCCGGCGCTGCTGCGCGCCGGCCGGTTCGACCGCCAGGTGCTGGTGGACCGCCCGGACAAGAAGGGCCGCGTCGAGGTGCTGCGCATCCACCTGGCCAAGGTGAGCATGGCGCCCGGCGTGGACGCGGAGGCGATCGCGGCGCTGACGCCGGGCTTCACCGGGGCGGACCTAGCCAACCTCGCCAACGAGGCTGCCCTGCTGGCCACGCGGCGCAACGCCGAAAGCATCACGATCGACGACTTCGAGGCGGCGATTGAGCGCATGGTGGCGGGCCTGGAGAAGCGCAACCGCATCCTGAGCAAGCAGGAGCGCGAGACCGTCGCCTATCACGAGCTGGGCCACGCGATCTCGGCGATGGCGCTGCCGGACGTGGACCCGGTGCACAAGATCAGCATCATCCCGCGCGGCATCGCCGCCCTGGGCTACACCATGCAGCGCCCGACCGACGAGCACTTCCTGATGAGCCGGGACGAGCTGGTGCACCGCATGGTGGTGCTGCTGTCCGGCCGGGCGGCGGAGCAGATCATCTACGGCCGGGTCTCGACGGGGGCGGCGGACGACCTGGTGCGCGCGACCGAGATCGCCCGCAGCATGGTGGTGCGGTTCGGCATGGACCCCGAGCTGGGCCAGGTGGCCTACGAGCCGCAGCGCCAGCAGTTTCTGCAAGGCGGGCGGGACTACACGCCGCGCTCCTACGGCGACACGACGGCCACGAGCATCGACCGGGCGGTGCGGCTGCTGATCGACGGCGCGTATGAGCTGGCGCTGCGCATCCTGCGGGCGAACGAGGAGCTGCTGCGGCACTCCGCGGTGCAGCTGCTGGAACGCGAGACGATGGAACGGCCGCAGCTGGAAGCGATGGAGGCGGTGGTGAACCGCACGCCGGTGGAGCCGCCGCGGCTGGAGGCGCCGAAGGCGGCCTGATGGCTGTGCCGCTTCGGCCACCCAGCGCGCCTGGCGGCGGCAGGCGTCACGAACTAATCACCTGCTATCATCACTTCCGCACCTTTGACAGATGGACCGCGGCGTACGTGATCGCCGACAACACGGTAAAGCCATCGGGCGACCCGGTGTTCAACGACGCCTGCCCACCGCCGAGTCCTGGTCGCAAGGCACCCGCCTCGGCGTGCTGGCGGCCAGCATGATCATCCTCGGCTACCCGGGCGAGGTCGCCTTCTCCTTCGGCGCCCGCTGGATCTTCTGGGTGCTGGCCATGATCCCGTTCCTGATCATCGTGGGCGACCTGTTCATCGCCTGCGCGGGTCGGTGGCCAAGCAGCCGCAGAACGTGCGCGGCCTGGTCAACGCCGCCCGTTGGGTGACGGTGCTCTCGTGAGCCTTCTGCCCGGTAGTGTTCGTGTTCCCGATGATCGGCTTCTTCGGCGCCGGCGCGCAAACCGCCGTCCAGCTCGGCTACACGCTGGCCGACATCGTGTCCAAGGTCGGGCTGGGCCTGCTGGCCTGCATCATCTCGGTTCGCAAGTCGGCCGCCGAGATGTCCCAGGCAACGGTCAGCGGCGGCCCGCGCGTGATGGGGCAGGAGATGGCCAGGCACCCGCTCCGGCCCACGCTTGCCGCCGCCGCTGGGCTGGCGTCGCGGTTGGCAGCCCCGGCGCCAGGAGCCGTCCATGCCGCTTGATGCCGGGTTGCCGGACGTGCCGCGGGCCGTGGTGGTCGGCGCAGGCTGCGGCGGCATCGCGGCTGCCCTGCGCTCGGCGGCCGGGCGCGAGTGTTCAGGCAGGACGACTTCACGTTCGACGCCGGGCCGACGGTGATCACCGCGCCGCAGCTGTTCGGCGAGCGGATGCAGGTTCAAGCGCTACGGCGCGCAGCGCTCGCATACGCTCGGGTCCATGGCGCGCGCCTTGCCGGCGACCCTGCGGCTGGGCGGCTACCGGCCGGTGTCCGCGCTGGTGCGCGGCTGCATCCGCGACGAGGCATTGCGGCGCGTGTTCAGCCTGCAGCCGCGGCCAGCGCTGGCGGGCGCTGCTGGATGATATCTTCGACGGCGCGGAATTGCCGGACAACCCCAGCCTGTGCCTGCACCGCCCGGCCGCGACGGATGCCAACTTGCAGCCGCCGGGCCAGGACGGGTTCTATGTGCTGGCGCCGGTGCCCAACATGCGCGCCGGCATCGACTGGGAGCGCGCCGCCCCGCTGATGCGCGACCGCGTGGTCGCCATGCTGGCGGAGGACGCGGCCCGGGACCGCATCCACCAGCCCGCGGCGTGGCTACCTTCGGGCCTGGGCGCCCAAAGCCTGGGCGCCGAAAGCCTGGCCGCCGAAAGCCTGGGTGCCCACGCTCGGCGCGGCGGGCCACATGGCGGCAGGACGGATGCGATGGGCCGCGCCTAATTAGGTCCTGCTTGGTTGGCATGGGCCTTGCGGGTGCAGTCGGCCGTGGCGACCGGCTTGGCGGCGGCGTTCTGCCTCGCCTCGTTGGCTGGGGTGCAGTTCGGGGCCGGCGCGCAACTGGCCTTGCTGCTGGGCGGGGTGGTCGTGACCGGCTTTCCGCACGGTGCGTTCGACCACCTGGCGGCGCGGCCCGTGCTGGGGCCCCGGCTGGGCTGCGCCGTTCCTGGCCGGCTACCTCGGCTTGGCCGGCTTGGTGTGGCTCGGCTGGCCGCTGACGCAGGCCGCGATGCTGGCCGCGCTCCTGGCGGCGTCGGTCGTCCATTTCGGCCTGGGCGACGCGGAGGATGGGCTTGCCCCGGCCAGCGTCTCCCGCAGCGTCGCCGTGCTGGCCTATGGCGCGCTGCCGCTGCTGCCGCCGATGGCGCTGCACCCGGCGGAGTCGGCGCCCGTGCTTGCGGCGTTGGCGGGCGTGGCGTGCGCGGCGGGGCATGCTGGCGCTGGCGGGGCGCGACACGGCGGTGGGG
>CAXTTH010000294.1:0-3300 GCA_964247035.1 uncultured Acetobacteraceae bacterium | reverse complement strand
GTGTTCCTGGTGATCTTCGTGATGATCTTCGGCAGCTACGTCTTTTGACGCTGCCCGCCTTGACGCTGCCGGCCACGGTGGACGCCACGGCGGCGATGCTGGCGGGACAGGGCTACGTCGCCGACCGCGGGCTGGCCACCACCGTGTTCCTGGCGCTGGCCATGGCGCGGCCGTTGCTGCTGGAGGGTGAGCCCGGCACCGGCAAGACCGAGATCGCCCACGCGCTCGCCGCCGGGCTGGGGCGGCGGCTGGTGCGGCTGCAATGCTATGACGGGCTGGACCTGTCGGCCGCTGCCTACGAGTGGGACCGGGCGCGGCAACTGCTGGCGATCCGGCTGGCGGAGGCGCAAGGCAGCACGGCGGCACTGGCGCGGGACATCTATGCCCGCGAGTTCCTGCAAGCCCGGCCGCTGCTGTCAGCCATCGACCCGGAGCTGCCGCCCGCGGTGCTGCTGATCGACGAGCTGGACCGGGCGGACGAGCCGTTCGAGGCGTTCCTGCTGGAGCTGCTGGCGGACTTCCAGATCACCGTGCCGGAGTACGGCGCCATCCGCGCCGCGGTGCCGCCGGTGGTTATCCTGACCTCCAACCGCACGCGCGAGGTGCACGACGCGATCCGGCGGCGCTGCCTGTACCAGTGGGTCGATTACCCGGATGCGGAGCGGGAGCGCGCCATCCTGCGCAGCCGCGCGCCGGGGCTGCCGGCGCTGCTGTCGGCGCAGGTGGTGGCGTTCGTGCAGCAAGTGCGGGCGGCGGAGGTGTTCAAGCTGCCGGGGGTGGCGGAGACGATCGAGTGGTCCCGCGCGCTGGCGTACTTGGACCAGGTGGAGCTGACGCCGGGTGCGGTGGATGCGACGCTGGGGGTGTTGCTGAAGTACCAGGACGACTTGGCGAAGGTGCGGGGGGAGATGGCGGCGGGGATGCTGGCGGGCGTTTGAGTGCCGTGCGGCGGAGGACGGTTGGCTGGGACACGACACGTCGTGGCTGGCATTCCGTGGAGACGCGAAACACGCGATGTCGCTTGGCGACACCCGAGCTCTTGAAGGATTGCCGGAGTCCGCTTTCGCCTGCGCTGAGCTTCCGACCGGGTGGACGCTGCTGGTGGCGCGTCAAGCCCGCGCCGGTTTGCGGGACAGCGTCCGCCGCAGCACGAGGGCGAACAGGGCCAGGATGCCGCCGAGGATGGCCAGCGATCCGGGCTCCGGCACCAGGGTGGCCCCGATGTTGGCCGGGTTGACTGAGTTGGTCACGCCGTCGAACTGCGCGACCTGGTCGTTCAGGCCGACGCCCACCCGGGGCCACAGGTCGAACGTGTAGGCGGAGGGCGGCAGCCCCGTGCTCGGCAGCAGGGAGGCGGGAAGCAGGGCGTTGATCGTGTCGCCCGAGATCGTCAGGTCGGGCGCGGGCAGCGGGATGGAGGCGCCATTGAAGAAGTTGACGGTGGCGCTGCCGGTCACGGGGTTGATGGCGAGCACGGCGTCGAACAGGACGTTGGAGCCGATGGTGGGGTTGGTCGCGGTGGGCCGCACCACGACGAAGCGGGCCGTGCCGCTGCCGCGGTTGACGCCCCAGACGAAGATGCTGCCGGCTGGGGCCGAGCTGACAGGCGCCAGCGAAGTGCTCGCGAGATCGAAATTCGTGCCGTCAAACGTCACGGAGATGCTGCCTAGGTCGAGCGCCGGGCTGGCAGGGCCCACGTAGCTCGGCAGGAAGGGTGCGGCGTGGGCGGACGCCGCGGACAGCGCCAGCGCAGCCGCGGCCTGCATGGCGGACAAGACGTTACGGGGCATCGCTGAGCCTATCGGGGATGGTTGCATTACGCCCTTGCAACATACCACGTTTGCATGCGTCCAGCAACGGGACGGACGCCCGGTCCGGGGCGCCCGTCCGTGCGCCCCGTCTATGCGCGCCGTCAGCCGTGCGGGGTGAACACCACCTTGGTGCAGCGGTCCTTCTTGTCGCGGAAGGTCTCGTACAGCGCCGGGCCGTCCTCCAGGTTGCTGGAGCGGTGGCTGATGATGAAGGAGGGGTCGATCTCCTTCTTTTGGATGCGCTCCATCAGGGGTTGCAGGTAACGCTGCATGTGGGTCTGGCCGGTCTTCAGGGTCAGCCCCTTGTTCATCAGCACGCCCAGCATCACCGGGCTGACCGGGCCGGCATAGACGCCGGGCATGGAGACGATGCCAGCGGGCCGGCAAGCCAGGATGGCCTCGTTGATGGCGTAGGGGCGCTCGGCGCTGGACACGGTGGACATCACGGCGGAGGTCATCTTCTGCATCAGCGTGTCGGCGCCGTGCGCTTCCATGCCGACGGCGTCGATCACGGCGTCCGGGCCAAGGCCGTGGGTGAGTTCCTTCAGCGTGTCCTGGATGTTCTGCTGGCTGGAGTCGATCGTCTCGGCGCCGGCCTCGCGGGCCAGGGCCAGGCGCTCGGGCACGTCGTCGATGGCGATGACGCGCTTGGCGCCGAGCAGCAGGCAGGACTTCACCGCCAGCACGCCGACCGGGCCGCAGCCCCAGATGGCGATGGTGTCCTGCGGGGTGATCTCGCAGTGCTCGGCGGCCTGGTAGGCGGTGGGGAAGATGTCGCTGAGGAACAGCACCTGCTCGTCCGTCAGGCCCTCGGGCACCTTGATCGGGCCGACGTCGGCGAAGGGGATGCGGAGGTACTCGGCCTGGCCGCCGGCGAAGCCGCCCGTGGCATGGGAGAAGCCGAATGCCCCGGCGAGCGGATAGCCGTAGGTTTCGGCCTGCATCTTGCCGTTCGGGTTGCTGCGCTCGCAGCAGCTCCAGTTGCCCCACTTGCACTGCCGGCACTCGCCGCAGCAGATGGTGAACGGCACCACGACGCGGTCGCCGACCTTGAGCTTGCTGTTGTCGCGGCCGACCTCGATCACCTCGCCCATGGTTTCGTGGCCGAGGATGTCGCCCTTCTCCATGGTGGGCATGAAGCCGCCCATGAGGTGGAGGTCCGAGCCGCAGATGGCGCAGGCGGTGACCTTGATGATGGCGTCGCGGCCGTGCTCGATCTTGGGGTCGGGCACGGTGTCGCAGCGGATGTCGCCTTTGCCATGCCAGGTGAGCGCCTTCATTGGATTCCTCCGTCGGGTGTGCCGTTGGACGGGTTACGCTGGCGGCGGGGCGGGGTTGCATGGGAAAGGCGGGGCTTTGCCCCGAACCCCACCAGAGGACGGTCGTCCTCTGGACACCTTTGCATGAAGGGGTGAAGGGAACCCCGTCCCCTTCCGGGTGCAGGGCGGAGGTGGCCCAAGGTTCCGATCGCCTCCTTCAGGCGATTGGA
>CAXTTH010000293.1:0-3304 GCA_964247035.1 uncultured Acetobacteraceae bacterium | reverse complement strand
GGCATGGCGATGGCGGTGACGCAGATCGCCACGGCGGCGGCTGCGCTGGGCTGGATGTTCGCTGAGTGGGTGACCAAGGGCAAGCCCTCGGTGCTCGGCATCATCTCCGGCGCCGTGGCCGGCCTGGTGGCGATCACGCCCGCCTCCGGCTACGTGCTGCCGGGGCCGGCGCTCATCATCGGCATCGCCGCCGGCGTGGTGTGCTTCTGGTCGGCGACGGGGCTGAAGCACATCCTGGGCTACGACGACAGCCTGGACACCTGGGGGGTGCACGGCATCGGCGGCATCGTCGGCGCATTGCTGACCGGGGTGTTCGCCTACGGGCCGCTCTCGGCCACGGACGCCAACCCGGGCGGCACGGTGGGGGGCATGGACCAGCTCATCAAGCAGGCGATCGCGGTGTCGGTCACGCTGATCTGGAGCGGGGTCATCTCGTTCGTGCTGCTCAAGCTCATCGACGCCACGATCGGCTTGCGGGTGAGCCGGGACCAGGAGATGGAGGGGCTCGACATCGTCCTGCACGGCGAGACGATAGGGTAGCCGCCCAGGGCGTTTTGCATGCGGGCAGGCGCACGCAAGACGCTTGCCTGATCACGTCTCCGCCCTTTCCAGCAAGGATAGGGTGCTGCCGGCGCGGTGCGAACTCGCCGGCAGCGGGAGGCGACGGGTCGAGATGGTGCTGGCCGTTGCGGGCCGAGCTGGAGCGATGCCGCGTCAGCCGCGTCGTGTTCGAGCCAGCCAGCGCCTGCCGTCACCGCCTCGAACGCGGGCTTGGCCGCGCCGGGTTGCCCGTCGTCAAGGTCAATTCGCTGCAAGCAGGGCGCGTTGCACAAGCCATCGGACGACGCGCCAAGAGCGACGCCGTCCTCGCCAACGCGCTGCTCCGCGAACAGCGCTCCTGGATGACAGCATCCGCTTGATCAAGACGGATACCCTGGCTGACGCCGCGATGCCGTGGGGGCAAACGTTAATTCGTGCTTAAATCAGGGTTTACGTGTAATGCAGGCTGCTGCTGCGCATCTCAGCCTGCGCAGGCCAGGCCGGGCGTGCTGACCCAACTTCCGCGGAGGCACCATGATCAAGCACAGGTTTTCCGCCGGCGACCGCGTCGCGGTGTCGCCGGACCGCAGCAACGTCAACGCGCGCCCCGGCATCTACACCATCGTGCGGATCATGCCGGTGACGGGGCCGGTCTGCCAGTACCGGGTCAAGAACGCGTTGGACGCGCATGAGCGGGTGCTGGACGAGGCGCAACTGACGGCGGTTTGAAGGGCTGCCTCAGCCTTCATGCCGTCATGGCCGGACTTGATCCGGCCACCCACGTCCAGGTCTGGAACTGGAGCAGGCAGACGCATGGCGTGTTCAGTGCCACTGCCACATGCGTTCCCGTCGCGTGGGTGCCCGGATCAAGTTCGGGCATGACGGTGAATGAGCAGGCGTAAGAGACACTGCTGCTACAGCCGCCGGATCAGCCTGGCCCGGATGGTCCCCTCGAAGCCCCGCAGCTCCGCCAGGCACTCGTCGCAGCCCTCGGCGTCCTGGGTGTCCACCACCACGTAGCCCAGGTCGCCGTCGGTCTGCAGATACTGCCCGGCGATGTTGACGCCGCGGCTGGAGAACACGCCGTTCACCCGGCCCAGCATCCCCGGCACGTTGCGGTGGATGTGGACATACCGGGTGGCGGCCGGGCGGCCGGGCAGCTGCACCTGGGGGAAGTTCACCGCGCCCAGCGTGGACCCGGCGTTGCTGTAGTCGATCAGCTTGTGCGCCACCTCGGCGCCGATGCGCTCCTGCGCCTCGCCGGTCGAGCCGCCGATGTGCGGCGTCAGGATCACGTTTGGCAGGCCCTGCAACGGGGAGGCGAACCGCTCGGCGGCCCCGGCCGGCTCTACCGGGAACACGTCGATCGCCGCACCCAGCAGGTGGCCGCGGCGCAGGGCGTCGGCCAGCGCGTCCAGGTCCACCACGGTGCCGCGGGCGTTGTTGATGAGATAGGCGCCGCGCTTCATGGCCGCGAGCTGGGCTGGTCCGATCATCCCCGCCGTCTCGGCCGTCTCGGGCACGTGCAGGCTGACCACGTCGCTCGCCTGCAGCAGCTCGTCGAGCGAGCCGACCGGCTCCGTGTTGCCGTGGCGCAGCTTGTCGATCACGTCGTGGTAGATCACCCGCATGCCCATGCCCTCCGCCAGGGTGGAGAGCTGCGAGCCGATCGAGCCGTAGCCGACGATGCCCAGGGTCTTGCCGCGCACCTCGAAGCTGCCGGCGGCCGACTTGTCCCACTGCCCGGCATGGGCGGCGGCGGAGCGCGGGGTGATGCGGCGCAGCAGCATGACGATCTCGCCGATCACCAGCTCCGCCACGCTGCGGGTATTGGAGTAGGGCGCGTTGAACACGGGGATGCCGCGCTTGCGCGCTGCGGCCAGCTCCACCTGGTTGGTGCCGACGCTGAAGCAGCCCACCACCATCAGCCGGTCGGCGGCGGCAAACACCGCCTCCGTCAACTGGCTGCGGGAGCGGATGCCCAGGATGTGGACGTCGCGCACCGCCTCGGCCAGCGCATTGCCGTCGAGCGCCTTGGCGACGCGGGTGATGCGGGCGTAGCCGTCCCGCTCCAGCAGGCTGATAGCGCTCTCGTGCACGCCTTCCAGCAGGAGGATGCGGATATTGTCCTTGCTCAGCGAGGGCTTGCTCATGCCCGTGGAGGTAGCGCCGGGGCCGTGGGGCGGCAAGGCGGGGCGGCTATGCGTCCCAGCCGATGCTGCGGCGCAGGAAGGCCATGCCGAGCGCCACGAAGGCGGCCACCTCGGCGTTGTCCTTGCCGTAGCCATGGCCGCCAGCGGCCGGCTCGTAGAACTGCGCGTCGTAGCCCATGGCTTGCAGCTTGGCGGCCATCTTGCGGGCGTGGCCGGGATGCACCCGGTCGTCCCGCCGGGCGGTGGCCAGCAGGATCGGCGGGTAGGGCCGGCCCGGCTCGGCCGTGTGGTAGGCGGACATCGGGCCGAGGAAGGCCCAGTCGTCGGCCTGGTCCGGATCGCCGTACTCCGCGATCCAACTGAACCCGGCCAGCAGCTTGGAGTAGCGCCGCATGTCGATCAGCGGGATGGTGCAGAACAGCGCGCCGAACCGCTCGGGGTATCGCACCAGCATGTTGGCGATCAGGTGGCCGCCGTTGGAGCCGCCCTCCGCCGCGATGCGGCCGGGCCGGGTGACGCCGCGGCGCCCCAGGTCGGCGGCGCCGGCGGCGCAGTCGGCATGGGGCAGGCGCATTCCCTCCCCCCGCCCGGCCGCGGGCCAGCGCGTGCCG
>CAXTTH010000292.1:0-3314 GCA_964247035.1 uncultured Acetobacteraceae bacterium | reverse complement strand
TGGCGGCGGCCGAGCGAAGCCTCTCGCGCAGCGGCAAGAAAGGCAAGCGCAGCGGCCTCGCCCCGCTCGACCGCCGCCACGGCCCGCATCGCGGCGGCGAGCAGTGCCTGGGGTTCCGGTAGCAACGGAGCCAAAGATGCATTCCAGGGCTATTTCGCCCCAAAAGGGCCTGGACGCCGCTGGGTCCATCGTTCCAGGTACCCAAAGCGACCCTGATGGCAGGAAGAAGGTATTCCATGCCGTTGCGCCATTGAGGGCTGCCTCGACGGGCCATGACCATCGGGATGGGAAGACCTTTGATGATCGTTCAAAGTGAGATGCCGGATAAGCCGGAGGTGAAGGTGTGGCAACGTTTGTGGAAAAGCGCCTCCCGTCCTACTTGGGAAGGTAAGTGGGACAGGTGTCCGCCAAACCAACCAACGGTTGGCGGACACGCGGCAAATCTGCTCTCGACCTGAGCCGGACTTTCGGCACGATCCGGAGCAACCCCAAAAACAAGTGATCCCGGAAACCCCACGAAGCAGTATATGGCAATGAAGCAATGCTCATGCTGATGCGTTCGGGACTCTGCACAGAAAGGACCGCCATGTTTCGCGTCGGATCGACCACGATCGAGAAGGTCCACGAGATGGACATGAACGGCATGTCGTTGCGCCAGCTGATGCCGGCGTTCGACCAGAATGTCTTTTTGCATCATCCCAGTTGGCTTCCCGCTGGGACGATCGACGGCGCAGGGCACGCGATGCTCAGCTCTCACGCTTGGCTCCTGCGGCACGATGGTCGAACAATCCTGATCGACACGGGGGCGGGCAACAATAAGAGCCGTCCTCAGCAGACGGTCCTAAATTATCTCGACAATCCATTTCTTGAGAGATTGGCCGCTGCGGGCGTCAAGCCGGAGGACGTCGATCTCATTCTCCACACGCACATTCATTCCGATCATGTCGGTTGGGATACACGGCTGATAGGAGGCGAGTGGGTTCCGACGTTTCCAAACGCGGAGGTGATCTGCTCTGACCTCGAATGGCGGTATGGCGCCGCGCTGACGGACGGAGACGAGTCGGCGATCGCAGCATGTCGCCGGGAGGCGGACCTGGGCGAGCCGATCCGCATCCCAGTATCGGGCACGTTCGCCGACAGCATCAGACCGCTCGAGGGACAGGTATCGGTGCGGCGCATTCCCATCGACGGCTCTGAGGTGTCTCCAGGCATCCGCTTTATAGCGACGCCTGGCCACAGCATCTGCCATGCGTCGATCGAGATCGCCTCCGAAGGTGACATCGCGCTGTTCAGTGGCGATGTCTTTCATCATCCAGCGGAAATCTTCGTGCCGGATCTCGTCAGCGTGTTTTGCGAGTTTCCCGAAGCGGCGCGAAACGCGCGGCGCAAACTTGTTGAGCGCGCGATCAACACGCAGGCAACCGTGTTCACCAGTCACTTTCCTGGCTCGTCGGTCGGCAAGATCAGCAGAGATGGTCAGAACTATGATTGGGAGTTCGCTGAAACTACGTCCGCTTAACGGCCCATCGAGTTAACGGCCCATCGAGCACGAAAGCCGACCATCCGCTTTCCACCGCATGCGGCCTTTTTCAGAACGGCACAGGATGCCTGTCCGGCAAACCACCCGTGACCGGCCCCGCCCGCCCTGTCCGTCAACTCCGGGCCGCTGACGGCAAGGCGGACCCGTCGATTGCCGGACGGGTAGATGGACACCCCCGCCCGGCCCATCCCGGCCGCCCCTCGTGCCCCAGCAGAACCCGGTAGTCGCTTGCTATCCCGAACGCCCCTAGCCCTCTCGTTGGCCCGCACGCACGGCGGGTTGCCGGGATCGCACCGGCCCAGCTTGGATAAGATTCCCGCCTTGGCCCACTCGCCCCGGTTGGCCCGCGTCTCCATCACCTCCGCCTGGAGCTGCGCCTGCTCCGCCCGCGCGGCCTGGATCGCCCCCATGTCCCACCACAGCGCCTCGCTGCTCATCAGCCACCCCGGCGCCACGGGGTTCTGGCAGCAACGGAGCCAAAGATGCATTCCAGGGCTGCTTCGCCCCAAAAGGGCCTAGACGCCGCTGGGTCCATCGTTCCAGATACCCAAAGCGATCCTGATGGCAGGAAAAATGTGCTCCATGCCGCTGCGCCATTGAGGGCTGCCTCGACGGGCCATGACCATCGGGATGGGAACACCTTTGACGATCGTTCAAAGTGAGATGCCGGACAAGCCGGAGGTACTGGCTTTTCTCGCTGCGGCGGACGAGCGGTCAGCCTCGCTTTACCCTATGGAAAGCAGGCACGGACCAAGCCTGCGAGCGCTCCTGTCGGCTGACGTTCGTTTCTTCGTTGCCCGGCAGGACGGCCGAGCGGTCGGATGCGGTGGCTTCGTGCTGCTCAGGGAGCGCTCGGCGGAGATGAAGCGCTTGTTCGTTGATCCGGCTTCGCGAGGGCAAGGGGTAGGCAGCGCGCTTGTGCAAGCAATCCAAGAGGCCGCATCCTGTGAGAACGTTGAAACCTTGTTCCTGGAAACTGGCGTCAAGTCGGCCGAGGCTCTGCGGCTCTACAAGCGATTGGGCTTCGAGACATGCTCACCGTTCGCTGGCTATCAACCGGATCCCCTGAGTGTGTTCATGACGAAGCAGCTATCTCCATCCCGAGGTGAGGCAACCTCGCAAGCCCGTTCTGGATCGAGGGCAGCGGTCATTCGGCCCTGAAACGCATCTTCGGCTCCGTTGCTGCCGGACCCCCTGCCTGGGCGCGGCGATAGTCGGAAGATCATGCTCGCCGCAGCCGAGGCGTTGCGGACCGTCCCGACATCAGTGTGCGACGCACTTGCCTGCGCCGGAAGCAGCCAGGAAGCAAGTGAGCCCCTGCGCGGGCTGGGAGTGGACGGCAGCGCAATGCTGCGGTCAAGCAATGTAATACGCTCGGATCACCAGGCCGGCCGCCTTCACCTGTATCGCCCTGCGCGTCCGCAACCGCCCGCCTCGCCGCGGCGAGGCCGGGTCAGCAACGGCCGCACCCGGCGGCCCCTTCAGAAAAAGGATGCAAACTGCCCCTTGTTTATGCTTTGTTCCGCTCATGCCCGCACCCGAACAGCCCGCCGCCGCGCCCCTCGGCCAGCCCTTCGACCAGCTCGACGCCGACGCCGCCGGCCTGGCCATGCTGCGCCAGTTGGCCGGGCTCGGCATGCAGTTGGCCACCGCGCTGCAGGCCAACGCCATGATGCAGGTGCAGATCGCCGACACCCTGCGCGAGCCGGTGCCGGAATCCTATGTCGCCGCCTTCGATCGCACCGCCCGCGGCGTCCGCCGCGCCGTGCTGGCG
>CAXTTH010000291.1:0-3316 GCA_964247035.1 uncultured Acetobacteraceae bacterium | reverse complement strand
GGCGTCATCGGCTCCTTCGCCCGCGCCGCCGTGGAGGTTGCGCGCCAGTCCGGCGTGGTGGTGCCGCTGTCCGCCGTGCTGTTCGACCCGGACGGGGCACACGTGCAAGTGGTCGAGAACGGCCTCGTGGCCACCCATGCCGTAACGGTCGCGCTGCGCAGCGGCGGTCAAGTGCTGCTGAGCGCGGGGGTGGAGGCCGGGCAGCCGGTGGCCGCCGTGTCCGGCACCTTCGTGCGGGACGGCGACCGGGTGACGCCCATGGACGCGGCGGGAGGCTGAGCGGATGGCTTTGAACATCTCCGGCGCGTCGATCCGCCGCCCCATCCCGGCCATCGTGCTGTTCGTCGTGCTCATGGTGCTGGGCGTGGCCTCGTTCCGCAGCATCCCGATCACCCGCGCGCCCAACGTGGACGTGCCCATCGTCTCCATCGTCATCACCCAGTCGGGCGCGGCCCCGGCCGAGCTGGAAACCCAGGTCACCCGCAAGGTAGAGGACGCGGTGGCCAGCGTGGCGGGGGTGAAGCACCTCACCTCCTCCGTGACGGACGGCGTCTCGACCACGCTGGTGGAATTGCAGCTGGAGGTCAGCTCCGACCGGGCGCTGAATGACGTGAAGGACGCGGTGGGCCGCATCCGCGCCGACCTGCCCCGCACCATCGACGAGCCGGACATCGAGCGGGTGGACGTGGTGGGCGAGGCGATCCAGACCTTCGCCGCATCCGCGCCGGGCATGACGGTGGAGCAACTGTCCTGGTTCATCGACGACACGGTGGTGCGGGCGTTGCAAGGCGTGACTGGCGTGGGCCGGGTCGAGCGGATCGGCGGCGTGTCGCGCGAGATCGAGGTCAACCTCGACCTGGACCGGCTGGCCGCGCTGGGCGTGACGGCCGGGCAGGTGAACGCGCAGTTGCGCGCCACCAACGTCGATCTGGCCGGCGGGCGCGGCGAGGTGGGCGGGCACGAGCAGGCGATCCGCACCCTGGCCAACGCCGGCAGCCTGCAAGGCCTTGCCGACATGCGCATCGTGCTGCCGGACGGGCGGGAGCTGCGGCTGTCCGACGTGGCGACGGTCACGGACGGGTTCGAGGAGCCGCGCCGCTTCGCCCGGCTGAATGGCGCCGCGCCCGTCGTGGCCTTCGCCGTCTATCGCGCCAAGGGCGCCAGCGACGTGACGGTGGCAGGCCGGGTGCGGACCCGGCTGGACGCGCTGGCGGCGGCGCACCCCGGCGTGTCCATGGCGCTGATCGACGATTCCGTGCGCGGCACCTATGGCGGCTACGTGTCGGCGATGCACGGGCTGCTGGAGGGCGCTGCCCTGGCGACGCTGGTGGTGTTCATCTTCCTGCGGGACTGGCGGGCCACGCTGCTGGCGGCGGCTGCGCTGCCGCTCTCGGTGCTGCCGGCGTTCTTCTTCATGCAGCTGATGGGCTTTTCGCTCAACTTCGTCAGCCTGCTGGCGATCACGCTGGTGACGGGCATCCTGGTGGACGACGCGATCGTCGAGATCGAGAACATCGTCCGCCACATGCGCATGGGCAAGTCGGCCTGGACCGCGTCGATCGAGGCGGCGGACGAGATCGGGCTGGCGGTGATGGCCATTACGCTGACCATCGTGGCGGTGTTCGCCCCTGTCAGCTTCATGGGCGGCATCCCCGGGCAGTACTTCAAGCAGTTCGGCCTGACGGTGGCCGCCGCCGTGCTGGTCAGCCTGCTGGTGGCGCGGCTGCTCACCCCCGTCATGGCGGCGCATTTCCTGCGCCCGCACGGCACGGCGCGGGTCCGGCCGGACGGCTGGCTGATGCGCGGCTACCAGCGGCTGCTGGCCGCCACGCTGGCGCGGCCGTATGGGACGCTCGGGGTGGGGCTGGCGCTGTTCGCCGTCTCGCTGTGGTCCACCACGCTGCTGTCCACCGGCTTCATCCCTGCGCAGGACGACAGCCGCATCGTGCTCAGCCTGGAGCTGCCTCCCGGCGCCACCCTGGCCGACACGCGCGGCAAGACGGACCTGGTGGCTCGCAGCTTCATGGCCGAACCCGGCGTGTCCAACGTGTTCGTCATCGGCGGCGCCACCCCCACCGGGGCGGGCGCGTCCATCCGCACCGCCTCGGTCGTCATCTCGCTGGCGCCGAAGTCGGACCGGGCGCGCAGCCAGCAGGGGATCGAGCAGGCGCTGTCCCGCCGCCTGGCCGCCATCCCAGACCTGCACGGCTGGCTGGTGAACGACCGCGGCGAGCGCGAGCTGTCCATCACCGTGCTGGGCGACGACCCGGTGGCGCTGAACCACGCCGTGGCGCGGCTGGAAGGGGCGATGCGGCGGCTGCCGGGGTTCCGCGACGTGGCGGCCAGCGCCGGGGTGGACCGGCCGGAAATCCGTGTGACTCCCCGCAACGACGAGGCCAGCCGCTTCGGCGTCACCACGGACGCCATCGCCGACGCCGTGCGCATCGCCACCATCGGCGACATCCCGGCCGAGCTGGCCAAGTTCCGCGACGGCGACCGACTGATCCCGATCCGTGTGCAGCTCGACCCGGCGACCCGCGCCGACCTGGCCGCGCTGGAGACCTTGCCGGTGCCGGGTGCGGGGGGCGTGGCGGTGCCGCTGGCGTCGGTGGCGGAGGTGGGCTTCGGTGCCGGGCCATCCTCGATCGAGCGGTACGACCGGGTGCGCCGGGTGCTGATCGGCGCGGATTTGTCGCGCGGCGTAGCGCTAGGGGCCGCGCTGGCGGCGGTCTATGCCCTGCCGGAGGCGCAGGACCTGCCGGCCGGGGTGCGGGTGCAGAACGGCGGCGACGCCGAGATCATGGCCGAGGTGTTCGACGGCTTCGCCAAGGCGATGGGCGCCGGGCTGCTGCTGGTGATGGCGGTGCTGGTGCTGCTGTTCGGCGGTGTATTTCAGCCCATTACCATCCTGCTCTCGCTGCCGCTCTCGGTGGGCGGAGTGATCCTGGCGCTGTTCGTGACGGGGCAGCCGCTGAGCATGCCGGTGGTGATCGGCCTGCTGATGCTGATCGGCATCGTGACCAAGAATGCGATCATGCTGGTGGACTTCGCCATCGAGGCGCGCGCCCGCGGGGTAGCGCGCTTGCAGGCGATCACCGAGGCCGGGGTGAAGCGCTCCCGCCCGATCGTGATGACGACGGTGGCGATGGTGGCCGGCATGGTGCCGTCCGCGCTGGGGGTGGGCGATGGCGGCGAGTTCCGCGCGCCGATGGCGATCGGGGTGATCGGCGGGCTGGTGGTGAGCACGCTGCTGAGCCTGGTGTTCGTGCCGAGCTTCTATACGGTGATGGACGACTTGTCGGGGCTGGCGCGCCGG
>CAXTTH010000290.1:0-3327 GCA_964247035.1 uncultured Acetobacteraceae bacterium | reverse complement strand
GCGGTAAGGAGGGAGTAGATGGCTCTTACGGATGGGTATATCGCAGCGTTGGCGCCGCTTAGCCGTGCATTCGAGGCTTACTCTGCGAGAACCGGCCACTCCCCCGTGCTCGTTGGCGGGGCAGCGGCGGCGATCTACACGGATGGGCAGTTCCCATCTGGTGACTTCGACGTTGTTGCCGCGAGCGACGAGAGTTTTGATGTGGCGATGCTGGAACAGGGCTTTGTTCGAGAGAACAGGCTTGGAAAGCTGAAAATCGGTTTTTACCATCCGGACCATCTGAGCTTTGGCTACCAGCAGGTCACTGGCCCGCTGTTTGACGGCCTCTCTGACGTGAAAAGGCTTGTACGCGTCACAGTGACAGAGCAGGGCGACGCTGTCGTTTTACCCGCAATCGAGGACATGATCGCCGACCGGCTTGGTCAGCACGAGACCGCCTCGCCAACCGACCACTCCCGGTTGCTCCAAGCTCAGGCCCTCCTCAAGTTGGCAGCAGCTATCGACATGCCATACCTTCTCAAGCGGATAAGCGACGAACAGGGCAATCCGAGGTTGTTAGGGCTGTGATCAACGGCAGGCAGGGCTGCATGAGGACGATTGCATTGACAACCATCCAGCAGCAAGTGAGCGCCCGCAAGGCGGCGCTTGGCATGATTGACGCCGCGGCCGAGATCGAGGCCATGCGAAACAAGGGCGAGCGTCGCACCCGCCAGAAACGAGAGCTCCTGCGTCGTGCTGAACAGCGGGCGCAGGCAGCCGGTCTTCTGCCGGCAGCAGCCTATTTCTAAGCTACTGGGCGGTATCGCGCCTGTTAAATCCCGGCTGATGCATGACACGTCTTCTAAAGGCCACAGACGAGCATTTTGCCTGGCTGCTTGGAAAAGCCAAAGCTCCTGACGGGTTGGCTCAACCGCTGGGTGGCGTTGACGATGAGAGCGTCATCAAACTGCTCCGGCGGGTTACGGCAATGCTCCACTCCGCCAATTGCAGAAGTCACTGGCTCATTGTTCATGAAAGCGAGGTCGTCGGTCTCTGCGGGTTCAAGCGGCCACCTGATGCGGCAGGGGCCGCAGAGATCGGATGCAGCGTCGCTGCAACGCGACGGGGCCAAGGCTTTGCGACCAGAGATGTCGCCTTGATGGTGAGCGAAGCGCAACGGGACTCAAAGGTGCTGAGGCTGTTGGCGGAAACCGCTGAAGACAACCATCCATCGCAATCCGTCCTGGCTTCCAATGGCTTCGTGGAGACTGGCAGGCGACAGGACATCGAGGACGGATGCCTGATCCTGTGGGCGAAATCGCTGACGCCCAGCACAGGCCATAGCTAGTTCCCCAGCACCCGCGCCACCGCCTCGCGCAGCCCCGGCAGCACGTCCGTCACGAACCACGGGTTGCGCGTCTCCCACACCCCGGTGCGCCAGGACGGGTGCGGCAGCGGGAAGTAGCGCGGCAGGTGGTCGCGCCAGGCGCGCACCCGCTCCGTCATCATGCCGCGGCCCAGCGCGTCGGCTTGGGCGTAGCTGCCCACCAGCAGCGTCAGCTCCAGCTGCGGCATCAGCCCGAGCAGCCGGGAGCGCCAGAGCGGGGCGCATTCCGGCCGCGGCGGCGCGTCGCCGCCCTGCGGCAGGCGGCCGGGGTAGCATAGCCCCATCGGCAGGATCGCCACCTTGGCGCCGTCGTAGAACTCTTCCGGGGTCAGCCCGAGCCAGCCGCGCAGCCGCTTGCCGCTCTCGTCCGTCCAGGGCGTGCCGCTGGCGTGCACCTTGGTGCCGGGCGCCTGGCTGGCGATCAGCAGCTTGGCCGTGGTGCTCACCCGCAGGATCGGGCGGGGGCCGAGCGGCAGCACCCCAGCGCAGGCGGTGCAGGCGCGGGCCTCGGTGGCGGCGGTGTCCAGGTCATCGGGCAAGCGGGTAATCCACTTCGGGCGTGTAGGCCGCGCCGTCCTTGCCCAGCTGGGACGAGAACAGGGTGAAGCGCTCCACCGCCACCGGGCCGGCCCGCAGCAGGTTGTGCGCCTGCACCCACCTGACCAGGGCGTCCGGCGCTGCATTGTCCAGCCGGGCCAGGGTGACGTGCGGGTTGAACCGCCGCCGTTCCGGCTCGAAGCCCACGCGCTGCACCGCCGTCTCGATCTTGGCTTGCAGGTGGTCGAGCGGCTGGCTGCGCTCCACCCCCGCCCACAGCGATTGCGGCCGGCCAGCCTTCTCGCGCAGGCCGACCCCGCTGATCTGCAAGGCGAACGGACGCCCGCGCAGGGCGGCCAGCGCCTCGTCCAGGTCCTCGGCGCGGTGGCCGGGGAGGTCGCCCATGAAGCGCAGCGTCAGGTGGTAGGTCTCGGGCGGCAGCCAGCGCGCGCCGGGCAACGCGGCGGACCAGCGGGACAGCTGGGTGCGGACCTCCCCCGGCAGCCCGAGCGCCACGAAGAGCCTCACGACTCGCCCGGCACCTCGCGCAGCAGCCGCTCCACCATCGGCTTGATGCGCGCGACCACTTTCTTCACCCCCGCCGGGTTGGGGTGGATGTGGTCCGGCTGGTTGAGCGCCGGGTCGCCTGCCACGCCGTCGAGGAAGAACGGGTCGTACAGCAGCCCCGGGCGCTGGCCGAGCCGGGCGAACACGGCGGCGAACTCGCGGCTGAACGGCGCGCCCAGGTTGGGCGGGGCCACCATGCCGGTGAGCAGGGCGGGGACATGGTCCCGCGCCAGGGTGTCCAGGATGGCGTCGAGGTTGGCCTCCATGTCCGCAGGCGCCGTGCCGCGCAGCCCGTCATTGCCGCCCAGCTCCACCAGCACCGCGTCCGGCTTGTCGGTCAGCGCCCAGTCCAGCCGGGAGCGGCCGCCGGCGGTGGTGTCCCCGGACACGCCGCCGTCCAGGATCTGCACGTCGAACCCGTCCGCCTTCAACGCGCCGCCCAGTTGCGCCTGGAAGCCGTCGGCCTCGCCCAGGCCGTAGCCGGCAGCCAGCGAGTCGCCGAACACCAGCAGCTTGACCGGCCGGGCTTGCGCCGCCGCGGGCGCGAAAATCAGCAGCCATGCCAGCATGGCCCTCGCCCAGCCCGGCCTGGAACCATATGGGGTGACCATGGACACCATCCTGTCTTCCCCAGCCTTCTCACCTGAAGCCGCAGCGCCCCTCATCCGGGTGCGCGGCCTCCGGCTGACCGTGCCCGCAGCCGCCGGGCCGGTCAACATCCTGGCCGGCATCGACCTGGAGGTGGCGGCGGGCGAGGCGGTCGGCATCGTCGGCCCCTCCGGCTCCGGCAAGACCAGCCTGCTGATGGTGCTGGCCGGGCTGGAGCGCGCCACCGGCGGCAGCGTCGCCGTGGCTGG
>CAXTTH010000289.1:0-3328 GCA_964247035.1 uncultured Acetobacteraceae bacterium | reverse complement strand
TCTCGGCGGCATGGCACGGCAGCGCCAAGCCGGCCGGCGTCACGTTGATGACCCGCTGCGCCCAGCCACCCATGCAGGCCTTCGGCCGCGCCGCGTGATAGTCCGGCACGACGTAGTCGATCGTGACCGCCCCCCGCAGCTCGGCGCGCGCCCGCGCCACGATCTCGTTGGCGCGTTCGAGCTGGGCGAGGCTCGGCAGCAGCGCGGCGCGGTTGGCCAGCCCCCAGCCGTAATACTGCACGTGGGCGATCTCGATGCGTCCCGCGCCGATCTCCTGGCCGAGCGCCAGCATCTCCGGCAGCCGCGCCAGGTTCTGCCGGTGCACGACGAAGTTGGCGGTGAGCGGCAGCCCGGCGTCCCGGATCAAGCGCGCCGCCGCCAGCTTGCGGGCGTGCCCCTCGCGGTAGCCGCCGATCCGGTCCGCCTGCACCGCGTCGGCGTCCTGGAAGCTGAGCTGCACGTGGTCCAGCCCGGCATCCGCCAGCGCCTGCAAGGACGCCGCGTCCAGCATGACGCCGGAGGTGATGAGGTTGCTGTACAGCCCGGTCGCGGCAGCGTGCCGCACCAGCTCCAGCAGGTCGCGCCGCACGGTCGGCTCGCCGCCGGAGAAGTGCACCTGCAGCACGCCGAGGGCGGCTGCCTCGTCCAGCACCCGCAGCCACCCCGCCGTGTCCAGCTCGGCGGCGGCGCGCTCCAGGTCCAGCGGGTTGGCGCAATACGGGCATTGCAGCGGGCAGCGATGCGTCAACTCGGCCAGCAGCGCCAGCGGCGGGGCGACGGCATGCCGGATCGGCAGCATTTCGTTCATAGCCGGATGGCTCCCTTGTCCGCCAGGTCCCGCAGCATGGCCTCCACGTCGCCGGCGATCACCTCGCGCGGGGCGGCGAACTGCACCGCCAGCGCGTCGATGATCTGCGGCACGGTGCGCGCGCCATCGACCAGCTTCAGCACCTCCACCGCCGGGCCGTCCAACTGGAACAGCCGCTCCGGCGCCAGCATGATCCAGGCATCCCGCACCGCGTCGTGCCGGATGCGGAAGCCGCGGTTGAAGGCGGGGGCCGTGTCCGTCACGGCGGCGGCACGAAGGCGCCCGGCGGCACGCGGCCGGGCTCGACGTAGGCGTAGTGCAGCGCGTCGAGCTGCGACCACAGCACGTCGCACTTGAAGCGCAGCGCGGCGAGCACCTGCTCCTGCAACGCGCGGGTGGGGGCATGCTCGTCCACGTAGGCCAGGGCGAAGTCCACGTCCTTGGGCGCCTGCGTCAGCCGGGGCGTGAAATAGGCCAGCGTGTCCTGGGTGACGAAGTCATAATGGGCCAGCATGCCAGACACGCGCTCGGCGATGATGGTGGGCGAGAACATCTCGGTCAGCGACGACGAAACCGCTTCCAGCACGCTGCGGTCGCGCACGAAGGCGACGTAGGCATCCACGGCGAAGCGCGTGCCGGGCAGGATGCCATCGGTGGATTCGACGTAGGCGCGGCCCAGCCCCACGCCCTCGGCGAGCTTGAGCCAGCGGGCGACGCCACCCAGGCCGGGCCCGGTGCCGTCATGGTCGTCGAGCCGGCTGCGCCAGGCGCGGCGCAGCTCGGCGGTCGGCAGCCGGGCGAGCAACGTCGCGTCCTTCGCCGGGATGCGGCTCTGGTAGTAGTAGCGGTTGAGCGCCCAGGCCTGCACCTGGCCGCGGCTCAGCCTGCCGTCGTGCAGCATGCGGTGGAACGGGTGGTGGATGTGGTAACGCTCGTCGCCGATCTCCCGCAGCGCCGCGTGCAGCTCGGCAGCGGACAGCGCGGGGTCGCTCACAGGCTCAGCTCCATGCCGTCGTACGCCACGTCCCATCCCGCCGCGGCGACCAGGGCCCGCTCGGGCGAGTCGTCCAGCAGGATCGGATTGGAGTTGTTGACGTGCAGCAGCACCCGCCGCCGCACCTCCAGCCCCTCGAACGCCGCCATCGCGCCATGCGGGCCCGACACGCTGATATGCCCCATGCGCTGCCCGGTCTTGGGGCCGAGCCCGGCGCGGATCATCTCGTCGTCGGTCCACAGCGTGCCGTCGAACAGCACGGCCGCCGCCCCGCGCAAGCGGTCGGCCAGGCCCGGCGTCATTGCGGCGCAGCTCGGAATGAAGAACAGCGACGCGCCGCCATCGGAGATCTCGGCGCCGACGGTCTGGTCGCTCTCGTCCAGCGCCGGGTCCAGCCCCGGCTGCTCCAGGTACAGCGGCACCTTGCCGGAAACCGCGAACAGCGTCACCGCAAGGCCGGTCAGGCCGCCATCTGGCCGCAGCACGGGGCAAAGCACATCAAGGGTAACACACTGGCGATCAACCACGTCGCGCGCGAGCACCTCGAAGATCGGATTGGCGTCCAGCACGTCGTGCACGGTCCGCGTCGCCAGCAACGTGAAAGCCTGGCGCTCCCGCAACGTCAGCAACCCGGCGATGGCGTCCACGTCACCCCCCGTCAACACGACCGCGGAGATCGGCGAGGACCTGACACCCCTGCAAGGGTGCAGCACGGGCGTCTGTTCAATCTGCTGACGCAAATCCGGCGATGCGTTGAACAGCACCCAATGATGGCCATCCCCGCTGACGGCGATCGAGGCCTGCGTCCGCGGAACGGCCCCGGCATCCCCGGACCGTGCGCGCCGGCACGCTGCGGCGTTGGAATTCCATTGCGGGAACGCGCCGCCTGCTGCGGCGCCAAGAACGACTGCGCGCATAAAACTTAGGACCGGACCCCGGCCAACCGATGCCCTAAAGGAAAACCGCGGCCGACGCCCGAGCCCTGCGCATCAACGACGTCAGGCCCGAGCGCGGCGCGTTGGCAGCTACTTCTTCAGTTCGGCGCAAGCGTAGCAGTTGATTTCCGCGCCGAGCGTGATCTCAACGATCTTCGGGGTGTTCCAAGCCATCTGGACCTCCTGGATTTTTCTTGTAGCCAACGGATTATCGCCCGCCTCCGCCGCAAGTCAAGCATTGACCGCGCGGATCGGCCGGGGTTTCTCACATCCTTGTGTGCTAAGCTCCAAGGATAGCTGACCCGTCAGCTCCGTTGCAGCTTCAGCGCACAAGAAGTTACAGCTTCAGCGCACAAGAATAAGGGGAAACCAATGTCCATCCGCACGCACGTCACCGCATCCGCGCTCTGCCTCGCTGCCGCCCTCATGCCGCTCGCCGCCGCAGCCGGGCCCTGCTCGGACCAGATCGCCGACCTCGGCCGCAAGCTGGCGCAAAGCCCCAGCCTCGGCCCGGTGACCACCGGCACCCTGACCGGCTCGGGGCCGGCCAGCACGCCCAACGCCTCGCCGGCCAGCGCGCCGGACGCCGCC
>CAXTTH010000288.1:0-3359 GCA_964247035.1 uncultured Acetobacteraceae bacterium | reverse complement strand
GCATCGGGCCGGCCAGGGCCTCCAGCCGCACGTCGCCCGGGTCGCTGGGGCGGGGGCTGGCCACCGCCTTGGCCGCCGCCTCCATGCTGGGGCAGTCATGCACCGACTTTATCAGGCCCTGGGACGCGATCAGCTGCTTCTTCTGCTGGTCCGTGGGGTTGCTCGGGTCCAGCGGCGTGCTGAACGGCAGGAACACCTGGCGCAGCGAGATGATGGTCGCCATGTCGCGGCCGACCTCGCGCTTGCCCCGCAGCGTGACGATCATGATGCCGCCGGGCACCGGGATAGGGTTGCTGATGGCGCCCTCCGGCATGTCCTTCAGCACGGCGGCGACGGGGGCGTCCAGCGAGCTTGCCGACAGCCAGTCGCGGTCGCCGCCTTGCAGCGCGGTCTGGCTCTGGCTGAACTGCGCCGCCACCACGGAGAACGGCGCACCGGCCCGCAGCCGTGCGATCACCGTGTCGGCGAAGCGCTGCGCGTCGGCGGACTTGGCCGGGTCGTCGATCGGCAGGAAGATCTCGCCGATGCGGTACTCGGCCTGGCCCGCCTGCGCCTTCATGGTGGCCTGCTCGGCCGCGATGTCGGCCTCGCTCACCTCGGCGCGCGGGCCAAGCTCCTCGCGCAGCACCCGGGTCCAGCCGATCTGCACCCGGGTCTGGTCGTACAGGGTGCGCAGCGCCACGCCCTCCGCTCCCAGCTTGGCGCGCAGGGCGCCCGCCGCCATGCTGTTGCGCTGCTCGATGGTGCTGATCGCCTGGGCGATCTCCTTGTCCGTCACCACGACCTTGCGGTGCTGCTCCTCTTGCAGGCGCACCCGCTCGTCGATCAGCTGCTGGATCACCTGCGGGCGCAGCCGGGCCAGCACGTCCGGCGTCACCGGCAGGCCGGTGGACAGGGCGAACAGGCGTCCGCGCGCGCTGATGTCGCCCTGGCTGATCACGTCGCCGTTGACGACCGCCACGATGCGCTCGCCGGGGGCGTCCGCCTCGCCTGTGCTGACCGTCTGCGCCTGGCTCGGCTGCGGGTGGACGGAGGGGGCCGCGCTGGCCGCTGCCACGATCTGGAGGGCGCAAGCCAGGCTGGTGGAGGCAAGCAGGCGCATGGCGGTCATCCCGTTCATCCGTGAAACCCGACCTGCCCGACCGTCTTGAGCGTGACCGTGAACAGGATCGTCGTGGAGCCGTTGTCGTTGTTGATCGACGTGTAACGCTTGTAGAAGTTGGTGTCGAAGATCAGGCACTCGTTCTCGTAGCTCGCATGGCCGCCGACCGAGTCCATCACCGACAGGCTCAGGTTGCGCCGGGCATAGGCATCGACCTTGTAGTTGCCGTAATGGCTGCTGAACCCTGCGGTCACCTCGTTGCGCGGCGACAGGTAGCTGGAAGGGTAGCCCGTCGGCAAGACTGTCTTGGGCGACTGGTCGTACAGGAAGTACGGGTTGGTCGCGCTATACAAGTACCCGGCCGTGGCGCGGAACAGCGGCACGCCGACGGAGGCCAGGCCGTCCACGAAGCGGATGTCGCCGTTGCGCGGGTCCACCCGGGTGCGCGCCGTCAGGTCGAACAGGCGGGACGGCGTCAGCGTGGTGCGCGCCACCACGTCCGACACGCGGCGGTTGAGGCCGGACAGCAGCGGCACGCTGTTGTCCACGTGCTCCTTGTAGGATTGCCCGATCAGCGAATCGATGTTGGCGCTGCCGATCACCCAGCTTGCGTGCAGCCCCGCATTGGCCCGCAGCCCCCCCTCGAACCGGTCGATGCCTGGGTAGCGGTTGATGGCGAACAGGTTGGCGTCGGTGAACTCGAAGTCGAGGCTGTCCTCGTTCGGGATCCTGCCGCCGAGGAAGGAGGGCGCGTTGGGGGCCGCGATCAGCTGCACGATCGGCTCGACGATCTGGCTGCCCAGGGCGCCGCCATCGCGGATGAGCGGCCAGCGGACCTCGGCGGCGAGCGTCGGCTGGGCGTGCGCGGTGGTGACGTCGGAGGGCGTTCCGTAGGTTGGCTCCTGGTTCACCCCGCTCGCCTGGTAGGCGGCCAGGTCGGCATGGGCCGTGACCTTGTACTGCTCGCCGTACTGGCCGGTGAACGGGCGCTGCCAGTCCAGGCTGGCCCCGGCCCGCTGCGTGACGGTGCCCTGGGAGCGCAGCACGTCGAAGTTCGTGGTGTCGAACCGCAACCGGCCCCCCAGCGCGTCGGGCTCGGCGAAGTAGCTGTACTCGTAGCGCGGCAGCACGTACGGGATCTTGGACTGCACGATCGAGGTCGCCAGGCCCTGGTACCCGACCGCATCGAGCTTGGTGTAGGAGCCGACGCCGAAGCCTTCGATGAACGCGTTGCTCGTCAGCACGGTGTTGAAGTTCGGCACCTGGAAGTCGGTCAGGTAGGTGGCGGAGCTGGCGTAGTCGAGGTTGAAGCCGTAGCGCCAGGTCGCGTCGTAGTTGAAGTTGCCCTGCGCGAACACGAAGGCCTGCGGCTGGCCCCGGTCGACCGCGCCGCCGGCGTAGAGCGACAGCACCCCGTTGTTGAACCGGCGCCGGTAGTCCGCCGTCAGCTCCTCGCCCGACCCGGTGGTGATCTTGGGCGTGACGGTCACGTCCTGGTTCGGGTCGATCGCCCAGTAGTAGGGTGCGGCGAAGAAGTAGCCGACATGGCTGGTGTTGCCGAAATCCGGCACCAGCCAGCCGCTCGCGCGGCGCACGGAAGGGTCGGGGTGGGAGAAGTACGGCAGGTAGCCGACCGGCACGCCGAGCAGGTCGAGCGTCGCGTCGTGGTATTCAAGGCGTTGATTCTGCAAGTCTTGCGTCGCCGTCGCGGCGCGAAGCTGCCACAGCGGCGGCTTGGTCGGGTCGGTCTTGCACAGGTTGCAGGTGGTGTACACGGCGCGGGTCAGCTCGTTGACCTGGCCATCCGTCCGCCGCGCCCCGTTGGCCGCCAGCTTGCCGTTGCCGGCCAGCAGCGCGCGCATGCCTTTCAGCACGCCCTCCCGCATCCCCTGCGTCAGCTCGGCGTAGTCGGCGAACAGCACCTGGCCGTCCGGCTCCACCACCACGACGTTGCCGCTGGCCGCCGCCACGTTGGTGTTGCGGTCGAACGTCACCTTGTCAGCCCGCAGCACGTGGTCGTTCTGCCAGGCCTCGACGTGGCCCGCGGCGGTGACGATGCCGGCGGTGCGGTCGTACTCGAAGCTGTCGGCGGTGAAGGCGACCGGCTGGTTGCGGTCCAGCGGCGTCACGTCCTTGCCGCCGCCCGCCACCCCGGCAAGCTGCGCCAGGGCTGGCGTCGCCATCGCCATCAGGCCGGCCGCGGCCATCGCTATCAGGCCGGCCTCGGCCATCGCTATCAGGCCGGCCTGATAGCGAT
>CAXTTH010000287.1:808-3380 GCA_964247035.1 uncultured Acetobacteraceae bacterium | reverse complement strand
GATCATGGCGGCGGCCGGCGTGCCGGTCGGGGTGCTGGCCGCCCCCATGATCCCCGGGCTGAACGACGCGGAGATGGAGCGCATCCTGGACGCCGCCGCCAAGGCCGGGGCGACCTCCGCCAGCTACGTCCTGCTGCGCCTGCCGCTCGAGCTGCAGCAGATGTTCGAGGCGTGGCTGGTGCAGCACGTGCCCGACCGCGCGCGCCACGTGCTTAGCCTGGTGCGCCAGACCCGCGGCGGGGCGCTGAACGACGCCAAGTTCCACAGCCGGTTCAGCGGCTCCGGCGTGTATGCCGACTTGCTGGCCCGCCGCTTCGCCCGGGCTGTCCGCCAGCACGGGTTGTCGCAGGCCCAGGCGCTCGACTGCTCGCAATTCGCGCCGCCGCCGGGTGGGCGAGGCTTTGCCGAGTCGCAGATGTCGTTGTTCTAGCTCTTAGGCGTATCATAGGTTTGTCCTATGGCTGGTCTCCGCAACACGACGGAGGCAGTAGGCTCGTCCCAGCGCCAACAGGATGCAGCCTCCGGAATGCAGACTCCGCCGAGCCATCGGGCGGGTGGCCGCAGCGATAGCCAGTCGATCTCTCCTGCCAGGACGGCCCGCCCTGCTGGAGTGATCGTCAGCAGCTCCTTCGGCCAGTCTCGGTCCTTGCTGTCGAATCCACTGGCAAGTACCGGCTGGCTCACAGCCTTCATGTTCTTCACGATGAACCGGAACATCAGGTCAGCCAGCCAGGGCAGCGGCTCGCGTTCCATCATCAGGTCGCGATAGGCCTCGCCAATGGTTCTCGGCCGCTCGGCCAGAAGCTGGAGGATCAGGCGCTCGGTCAGGCTAAGGCCGTCCCCGGTCCAGGGAAGTTCCTGGCAGTGCCTTCGCACCGCCCCGGCGAGTTGGGGGAAATCTCCCATTCCAGCCCTGCCCATGGTTGCGAGCGGCCTCGGATCATCGGCGCGGAGCGACGCCCAAACCGCCAGCCCAGCTTGCAGTTGGCGGGGCGTGACCGGTTTGCGCTGCTTCCACAGCAGGCTCAGCGCCTCCGGCGGCATCTGGCCAAGGCCGATGAATCGCACGGCGCCAGGATACTGGCCAATCGAAACGAGTTCGAGCCGTGCGGCCGGGGTCGCGGCAAATTGGGCCAGGCAGCGAGCGAGGATCAGCTGATCGTAGCTGTCATGCTCGAACCAGAGAACGATGCGGTGATAGCGGGCTGCCGCCGTCCGCAGCTTTTCCTCTGCTGATATCAGGTCGTTGGCAATCTGCTCCCGGCTTCGCCCCACCCAGTCACCGTAGCTGTCCGCCAGGAAATCCGCGCGACGGTCCAGCCATCTTGCACCTGCCAGCACCGGGCCTTGGCAAAGGGCATCGGAGTATTCGAGAAAGTCGCCTGTGAAGCCAGCCGCTTTCAAAGTCGGCTCGATGTCAGACCCGCAACGGATGTGCAGGGTCGCCATGCCCCAGTCCGGCGCGACGCCGCGTGCGAGGCTGGCCCACGCCGCGTCCATCGCCAGGATATGCGCCTTCAGCTTCGGCCAGCTTGGCAGGCCAAGCTCGCGCGCGATCACGAACTGGGCTTGGCTCAGGGTTGCGGGCGCTCCATGCGCGCCAGGAGCGCGCATCCGGGAATGATGGGCATGAAATCTCTGCAAGGCCTCGGTATCGCTCGCACGCAGGCTGGCCAACAAATCCTTGGCGCGCTTACGTTGCTGTTCAAGGTTGAGCCGGAACGGCGACGCTGGGCGCTTGGGTGACGGATGATCAGCCATAGGAAACCCCTTCCTCGCGTCTGCGTCCGCCTGTCAGACAGGAAAGGGAGAATGGGCCATGCCGCTTTTGCTGGTCATGGGCGCAGCCCTTCCCGCGGACACGGCGGCTTTGACCAAGCCGTGCCGCAGCCAACCAGACACCCTGCTGACCGTCAAGGCGGCAAGGCCTGAGCGACCCTATCGCCACGTCATGGTCCCGCCTACATCACGGTCCATGCCAGACTATCGCATCGAGATGGAGCACGGCGGCCGCGTGGCGGGGGTGGACGAGGTTGGACGCGGGCCGCTCGCCGGGCCAGTCGTGGCAGCGGCGGTGGTGTTCCCCAGCGGCCTCCCCCCTGAGCTGGCGCTGATGCTGGACGACTCGAAGAAGCTCACGCCCGTGCAGCGCGATTTGGCTTACAGGGCGTTGTTCGCCTCCGGCGCGGCCGAGATCGGCATAGGCGCTGCCTCCGTCGCCGAGATTTCCCATCTCAACATCCTGCACGCCGCGCTGCTGGCCATGCGCCGCGCGGTGGCCCGTTTGCCGCATCTGCCGGACCTGGCGCTGATCGACGGCAACACCGCCCCGGACCTGCCCTGCCCGGCCCGCTGCGTCGTCGGCGGGGACGCCCTGTGCCTGTCGATCGCGGCGGCCTCCATCGTGGCCAAGGTGGTGCGGGACCGCGCCATGGCCCGGCTCGCGGCGCGCTGGCCGCAGTATGGCTGGCAGTCCAACGCCGGCTACGGCACCGCAGCGCACCGGGTCGCCCTGGCGCGGCACGGCCCCTGCCATCATCACCGGCCGAGCTTCGGCGCGGTGCGGGGGGCG
>CAXTTH010000287.1:0-798 GCA_964247035.1 uncultured Acetobacteraceae bacterium | reverse complement strand
GCTTCCGCGGCGTCGCCAGAGTGCCGCCTCATTGCCGAAGGAGGCCCGACCCCGTGGAACTCGTCCGCGAACTGCCGCTGGACCAGGTGTTGCGAGGCGACTGCGTGCCCGTGATGGCCATGCTGCCGCCGGCTTCAGTCCACTGCGTGTTCGCCGACCCGCCGTACAACCTTCAGCTGCGCGGCGAGCTGCGCCGCCCGGACGACAGCCTGGTCGATGGCGTGGACGACGACTGGGACCGCTTCGCCGACTTCGCGGAGTACGACGCGTTCACCCGCGCCTGGCTGGAGGAGTGCCGCCGGCTGCTGCGCAAGGACGGCACGATCTGGGTGATCGGCGCCTACCACAACATCTTCCGCATCGGCGCCATGCTGCAGGACCTCGGCTTCTGGATCCTGAACGACGTGGTGTGGCGCAAGACCAACCCGATGCCGAACTTCCGCGGCCGCCGCTTCACCAACGCGCACGAGACGCTGATCTGGGCGGCGCGCGGGCGGGACAGCCGCTACAAGTTCAACTACCATGCCATGAAGGCGCTGAACGACGATTTGCAGATGCGCAGCGACTGGCTGCTGCCGCTGTGCACCGGGCCGGAGCGGCTGCGCAACCAGCACGGCCTGAAGCTGCACCCGACGCAGAAGCCGGAGGCGCTGCTGCACCGGGTGCTGCTCGCCTCCACTGCGCCGGACGACATCGTGCTCGACCCGTTCCTCGGCACCGGCACCACGGCGGCGGTGGCCAAGCGGCTCGGGCGGCACTTCATCGGCATCGAGCGCCACCCGGCCTACGTGGAGGCCG
>CAXTTH010000286.1:419-3397 GCA_964247035.1 uncultured Acetobacteraceae bacterium | reverse complement strand
GCCCACCACGACCGAGGCGTCGGCGCCGCCCGTCACGGCCACGTCCACCATGCCTGACCGGACCATGTGCATGGCCTGGCCGATCGCGTGGTTGGCCGACGCGCAGGCGGACGCCACCGAGTAGCACGGCCCGCGCAGCCCGAACTCGATGGAGACCTGGCTTGCCGCCGCGTTCGGCATGATCCTGGGGATGGTGAACGGGTGCACGCGGGGCAGGCCCTGCCCGTAAAGCTGCTCGTAGGCGGAATCGAACGTCGCCTGGCCGATGGCGGCGGCCAGCACCACGGCGCCGTCGGGCGTCGCGCCGTGGCCCAGGCCGGCCTCGCCCATGGCCTGCCGGGCGGCGATGAGCGCCAGTTGCGCCGTGCGGTCCAGCACGGCCAGCCGCTTGGCCGGGAAATGCGCCGCCACGTCCAGGCCGCGCACCTCGCCCGCGATCCGCACGGCGAGCCGCTCTGTCGGGATGTTGACGATCGGGCCGATGCCGACCGCCCCCGCCCGCAGCGAGGCCGCGAACGAGGCCACGTCATTCCCCACGGCGCATACCGCGCCCATGCCGGTCACGACCACCCGGCGGCTCACGGCGCCCAGCTCACGGCGACCAGCTCACGGCGCGGGCTTGTTGTCGATCGCCGTGAGGGCCTGGCCGACCAGCTCGCCCACCGTCCCGGCCTCCTGCCCGCCCTGCTCGGACAGGACCGGGATCTCGATGTCGAACCGGCTCTCGATGGCGAAGATGGCCTGCACCATGTCGAGCGAGGCGATGTCGAGCGAGGCGATGGTGGCGTCGGGCGGCAGGCGCTCCTTGCCGATCCCGGTCTCCTTGGCGACGATGTCCAGGATGTCCTGCACCCGCGGGTCCTGCGGCCATGCATTGGCTGTATCCGTCACGCGACGCCTCCTCGCTGGTTTGACGCTTGCATCTTTGACGCTTGCATCGGACTGGGAGCTGGTCAATTCGCCGGTCCGGGTGCATCCCTGGGAACCAGAGGCGCGCAGGCCTGTTGGATGCCGTATCTGGGCAAGGAGTCAAATTAAGATGGACGAGAACGAGATCGAAGGGGCCGCCAAGAACCTCGGCGGCAACATCAAGAGCGGCGTCGGCAACCTGACCGGCGACAGCAAGACGCAGGCGTCCGGCGCGGTGGACCAGATCGTCGGCACCGCCCAGCGCGCCTACGGCCAGATCAAGGACACCGCTAGCGGCTCGGTTTCCGACCAGTTGGACGAGGCCAGCGCGTTCCTGGGCGACACGGTCGCCGAGCGCCCGCTGACGTCGCTGCTGGTGGCCGGCGCCGTCGGCTACGTGCTGGCGATGCTGACCCGGCGCTGAGAGCCGGCACGAGAGGCCCGCACCGCCCATCCGTGCGGGCCACTTGTTCCCGAGGCGAAGCGGTGGCTGACTGAAGCCCCCTGCAAGGGTTTCCAGCCATGCCGCGACGCGCCGCGATCCGAACCAGCTTCCCCCCCGACGTGTCGCAGCGGCCGAGCCCGTGCACTCTCGCAGTGGACATCGGCGGCAGCCGGATCAAGGCCGGGCTGCTTGACGCCGCCGGTGGCATGGTCTCCGAATCCGTTCGGGTCGATACGCCCAACCCAAGCGGTCCGTCCGCCGTCATCGCCTCCCTCATGCAGCTGGTCAGGCCGATGGGAGCGTTCGACCGCATCTCCGTCGGCTTTCCCGGCGTTGTCCGCGCCGGGCGCATCCTGACCGCGCCCAACCTGGGCACCGAGGCCTGGCACGGTTTCCCGCTCGGGACCGACATCAGCCAGCGGCTCGGCAAGCCTACCCGCGTGCTCAACGACGCGAGCATCCAGGGCCTGGGGGTGATCTCCGGCGCTGGCCTGGAATGCGTCATCACCTTGGGAACCGGCTTCGGCTTCGCCCTGTTCCAGGATGGCGTGATCGCGCCGCACCTGGAACTCGGCCAGCACCCGATCGCCAAGGGCAAGACCTACGACCATTACCTGGGCAATGCGGCGCTCCACAAGGCCGGCCGGCCCAAGTGGAACAAGCGGTTGCTGAAGGCGCTCGGCATCCTGGACACCTTCGTGTCCTACGACACTCTGCTGATCGGCGGCGGCAACGCGCAGCATATCGACTTCGACCTGCCGCCCAACGTCCGGATCGTGCCCAACGCCGCCGGGATCACCGGCGGCGTGAAGCTCTGGGCGCCGAACATGGAGGAGGTCTTCCGGGAGCGGCAGACGCTGCACCGCCCCGCTCCCGAAGGTATCACCCCGGCGCCGGAAATGCCTGCGTGACACGCGTGCTCGCCCTGTTGCTCCTGCTGTGCGCGCCGTGCCTGGCCGCCCCGCCCGATGCGTCAGGGTTGGCGTTCCGCCAGCACCCGGGCGCTGCCGTCCCGCTCGACGCCCAGTTCACCGACCATGCCGGCCGGGCAGCCAGCCTGCGCAGCTTGCTCAACGGGCGGCCCGCGGTGCTGATGCTCGGCTACTTCCACTGCCCGAGCCTGTGCGGCGTGGTGCGGGACGACGCGTTCGAGGCGCTGTCGCAGGCTGGGCTCGACACGCCGGCCGGCTTCAGCGTCATCGACCTCAGCATCGACCAGCGCGAGGGCGCCAAGGATGCTGCCCAGGCCCGCGACGAGGACCTGGCCCGCTTCCCCACCCCGGGCGCCTCGGAAGGCTGGCATTTCCTGACGGGGGCGCCGGAGGACCTGTCCGCCGTGACGACGGCGGTGGGCTTCCCGAGTCGCTGGGACGACGGGCTGCAGCAGTTCCTGCATCCGGCCGGGCTGGTGTTCCTGACCTCGACCGGCATCGTCTCGTCGTACGTGCTCGGCGTGGGCTACTCCGGGGCCGCGATCCGCGACGCCCTGCTGAAGGCGCGCGCCGGCACGGTGGCGCCGGCCGCCTCGCCGCTGCTGCTGCTGTGCTTCCATTATGATTCGACCACGGGAAAGTACTCGCTGGAGGTCATCAAGCTGCTACGGGTCGGCGCGCGCCTTCAGCAG
>CAXTTH010000286.1:0-409 GCA_964247035.1 uncultured Acetobacteraceae bacterium | reverse complement strand
CGCTGCTGCTGATCGCGGGCTTGCTGGCGGTGATCCACCGCAAGCGCCGGGTCATCATGCGCGCGTGAGCCGCCACACCGTCATCCGCCCCGCCCCGTGCGCCCGCTCCGCCAGCAGCTCGCCCAGGGCGGGCGTCTCGTCGCGGCTCGATTCAGCGACCACCAGCGCCCCCGGTGCCAGCCAGCCCGCCGCCGCCAGCGCCGCCAGCCGCGACTCCACCATGTCGTTGGGGGCCGCGACCAGCATGACGCCCATCTTGTCGTCCTCGCCGGGCACCGGGCCGGTAATCTCGAACTCGATCTGGCTGTCCTCGACCGACGAGGAGATGTACTTGGCCGCCTCGAACCGGACCGACTTGCGCAGCACGGCCTCGGCCTGATGCTCGGCGAGCGTGCGCGGATGCTTCGGC
>CAXTTH010000285.1:2825-3411 GCA_964247035.1 uncultured Acetobacteraceae bacterium | reverse complement strand
GCCATGGGCGCCCGGGTCGCCACCGCCCTGGAGCCGCTCGGCCCCATGAGTACGGTGATGCTGGAGCATCCCCATGCCGACATGGCGGCCGTCCGCGACCTGGCCGAGCGGCTGAAGGATGCCGATGGCGTGGTGGCGGTGGGGTCGGGCACGGTCAACGACCTGTGCAAGTACGTGACCGGGCTGGACGGCCGCCGCTACTGCGTGTTCGCCACGGCGGCGTCGATGAACGGCTACACCTCCACCACCGCCTCCATCACGCTCGACAGCGGCCTCAAGGTGTCGCTGCCGTCCCATGCGCCGTCCGGCTGCTTCGTGGACCTGGCGGTGTCCGCCGCCGCGCCGGCGCACCTCGCGGCGGCGGGCTTCGCGGACTGCCTGGTCCGCTCGGTGGCGCAGGTTGACTGGTGGATGAGCCACCGGGTGCTCGGCAGAGCCTATTTCGAAACCCCGTATGCCTTGCAGAAGGCCGACGAGACTGAGCTGAACCGCCGCGCGGGGGGCCTGCCCGGGGGCGCCCCGGCGGCCGCCGGGGCCCGGCATGGCGGGCGGCCCCAGTGCGGCCGGGGGCGCTCGTTAACCGGCC
>CAXTTH010000285.1:0-2815 GCA_964247035.1 uncultured Acetobacteraceae bacterium | reverse complement strand
CCCCCCCCGCGCCCCCCCCCCCCGCCCCCCCCCCCCCCCCCCCCCCCCCGCGCGGGGGCGCCGCGCCCCCCCCCCGACCCGGCGGCGCACGGCTACCTGCATCGCGTGCTGACCCTGTGCGGCCTCGGCATCTCGTTCACCGGCATGTCGAACCACGGCTCGATGGGCGAGCACCAGATCTCGCACTACATCGACTGCTTCGCAGGCAGCCGGCATCCCGGCACGCTGCACGGGCAGCAGGTGGGCGTGGCGTCGCTGACCATGGCGCGGCTGCAGCAGCGGATGCTGGCCGAGCCGCGCCCGCCCGCCATCCTGCCGACCCGCATCGACCCCGACGGCATGGCACGGCGCATGGGGCCGGACGTCGCGGCCCAGTGCCTGGCCGAGTTCCGCGCCAAGGCGTTCGACGCGGCGGGGGCCGAGCGGTTCAACGCCCGCCTCGCCGCGCTGTGGCCGGCGCTGCGCGAGGAACTGGCGCGATTCGTCATTCCCGTGGACGAGATGCGCCGCCTGCTGGCGGCGGCCGGCGGCCCGCTGACGGCGGGCGACCTTGGGCTCGACCCCGGCTTCTACCGGGAAGCCGTGATGCACTGCCGCGAGATGCGCAACCGCTTCTCGTTCCTGGACATCGCCGCCGATGCCGAGACGCTCGACGCCTTCGCGGCCGGGGAGGGCTGAGCGGGGCGGCCGCTGGCCGACATGCCGGCAGCGGCGGCCGCGTCCGTCCGCGCCGTGTTCGCCGACATCGACGACACCATCACCCACGAGGGCCGGCTGCCGGCGCGGGCCTGCCAGGCGCTCGAGGACCTGCACGCAGCGGGGCTGGCGGTGGTGCCGGTCACTGGCCGGCCGGCCGGCTGGTGCGACATGATTGCGCGGTTCTGGCCGGTGGACGGCGTGGTGGGCGAGAACGGCGCGTTCCATTTCGCCTACGATCACCACGTCAAGCGGATGCGCCGGGGGTTCGCCGCCCCCGGCCCCGAGCGCCGCGCCAACCGCGAACGCCTGGACCGGGTGCGCGACCGGGTGCTGGCCGAGGTGCCCGGGGCGGCGGTGGCCGGCGACCAGGCCTACCGCGAGGCGGACCTGGCGATCGACTTCTGCGAGGACGTGGCGCCGCTCCCCCGGGACGCGGTGGCGCGCATCTGCGCCATCTTCGCGCAGGAGGGGCGACGGCCAAGGTGTCGTCCATCCACGTCAACGGCTGGTTCGGGCAGCACGACAAGCTCACCATGGCGCGCCGGTTCGCACATGATGTGCTCGGGTTCGACCTGGACGGGGAGAAGCACCGGATCGTCTACGTCGGCGACAGCCCCAACGACGCCCCCATGTTCGGCTTCTTTCCGCTCGCCTGCGGGGTCGCCAACGTGCTGCGGTTCCGCGGCGAGATGGAGGCCGAACCGGCCTACGTGGCGGCCTCGGAGGGCGGGCTGGGGTTCGTGGAGGTGGCCGAGCGCATCCTGGCGGCCCGACGCGCCGGGCGGGAATCGGTGGAGCCGAGCGGGTCCGATCAAGGCTGGCCATGAGCGGGCAGCCGAGCTGGATGCCCCTCGATTCCGCGCGCAACGCTGCGCTGGCCGCATTGGGCCGGGTCGTCATCGGCCTCGGTCCCGCGACTGAACGCTTGGCCGCGAAGGCCATCAAGGCCGCCGTCTTGCGCGAGCGTGTCACGGCCCGGCAGCTCCCCAACCCTAGGCCGCCAGCCGCCCGAAGAACCCGGCGATCTCCGCCGCCGCGCGCTCCGGGTCCTCGCGGTGCGGAAAGTGCCCGACATCCCGCATCATCGCCAAGTCCAGCTCGGTGAACGTCTCGCCGAGCCGGTCGGTCCAGGCATAGGGGAAGATCGGATCGTGCTCAGCCCAGCGCACCGCCGTGGGCAGCGTGATCGGCGGCAGCGGGGGCAGTTCGCCCCGCATCATCCTGAGCCGGCCAGCCTGGGCGGCGCGGTAATAGGCGAAGCCGCCGGCCAGGTTGCCCGGCGTCATGAAGTTGTCCACCCAGTCCTCCATCACCGCGTCCCACACCTGCTTGCGATGCGACCAGTGGCGCAGGAAATGGCCGATGTAGGCCCGGCACGACTCCCGCGTGGCGCCCACCAGCGCCGGGGCGAACGGCATCTGGTGGAACGACTGATACCAGATCTCGTTCAGCCGGTCCGGCGTGCCGCCACGGGCGCCGATGCCGGGATAGCTGAACCCGAAGAAGAACAGCCCGGTGAACCGCTCCGGCGCCCTGCGGGCCAAAGGCTGCATGACGCCGCCGCCCACGTCATGGCCCACCACGCCGACGCGGCCCAGCCCCATGGCGTCCAGCACCGCCAGCAGGTCGGCGGCGTGGGCGTCCGCCCCCCACTCGTCTCCCGCCGGCTTGTCGCTTTGGCCGAAGCCGCGCAAGTCCGGCGCCACCAGGGTGTAGCGATCGGCAAGCTGCTCCATCACCGGCTGCCAGGTCCGCCAGAACTCCGGCCAGCCATGCAGCAGCAGCAAGGGCGGCCCGGACCCGGCGCTCGCCACGTGGAACGACGCACCCGCCGCCTGAACCTGTTGGTGCCGCATCGCAATCTCCTGACCTGCCAGGGCTAGAAACCCGGCGGCGGCCCCGCGTTGCATCACCGAACCACGCCGGAGCCTCCGCCCATGCCGCCCTTCTCCCGCCGCGCCGTGCTGGGCGCCTCCGCCGCCGGGCTTGCAGCCATTGCCGCGCCTGGCGCGCAGGCGGCGGATGAGCCCGCCGCCCTGCTCGGAGCCACCAAGGGCGGCCACGTGACGCTGCCCCGCCTGATGAGCCCGGCAGAGGCGGAAGGCAGCGTCACGTG
>CAXTTH010000284.1:420-3416 GCA_964247035.1 uncultured Acetobacteraceae bacterium | reverse complement strand
TGCACGCGCAGCCCGATCGTGGTGGTTTCGGAAAAACACGCGGCCACCACCAGCTCGACGGCGCCAGGGCGGGCGAGCACCTGCACGTGGACCGCCATGCGGCCCTTCTTGCCGATCGCCATCATTTGCAGCACGTCGTGCACTCCCGGCATGGCGCGCAGCCGGTCGAGCCCGGTGGCGAGGTCCTCGCCGGTCTGGTCGTCCACCTCGAAGCTGACCACCGCCAGCTCCCGGTGCTCGCTGGCGGCCGGCGCCTCGCCAGTGTCGAGCACGAGGGCGCGCAGGCAGTTGCTGATCCCGGGCAGCCGCCGGGCACCGAAGCCGTAGCCGGAGCCGCGCAGCACGCCCGGCGGACGCGACGGCGACGCCCCGAGATGGCGCAGGATGGCCGCCCCGGTGGGGGTGACCCGCTCGCCCGCGATGCCGTCATCGTGGACCGCGAAGCCTTCCAGCAGCAACGCCGTGGCGGGCGCGGGCACCGGCATGACGCCGTGCGCCGTCTCCACCCGGCCCGAGCCGGTCGGCAGCGACGCCACGCTCCAGCTCGCAGGCCCCAAGGCAGCGATCAGCACGGCGGCGGCCAGGATGTCGGCGATCGAGTCCACTGCGCCGACCTCGTGGAAGGCCACGTCGTCCTCCGTCACGCCGTGCACCCGCGCTTCGGCCTGCGCCAGGCAGCCGAAGATACCCAGCGCGTGACGCCTGACCTCGGGGGCGATGCCGGCCTGGCCAATGCGGGCGCGGATGTCGGCCCAATGGGTGTGATGGTGGTGGCCCGCGGCTTCGGTGACGGTGAACCGTGCGCCCGACAAGGTTCCGTCCGTGTGGGGAAGCAACTGGCAGCCAGCCCCGGCGACGGCGGCCACCGCCTCGGTCACGGCGGCCAGGCCGTCGGGACGGGCATGCAGCAGGGCGGCGGCGAACATGTCGCCGGCGATGCCGCCCAGCGGGTCGAGATGGACGTGGCGCACGGGCGGCGGTCAGCCTGCCACGGGCTCGAAGTCGAATTGGCCGTCCTTGGACTGCCATTGCTGCACGGTCAGCACCTTGGCCCCGCCGCGGCTCTCGTGCGGGCCGTGCGGCGTGCCGGCGGGGTAGGTCAGGAACGCGCCGGCTTCCAGCGCCTCGCCGGCCTCGACCAGGTCGCCTTCCAGCACGTAATGCATCTCGCTGCCGGCTTGGTGGCGGTGGGCGGGGATGCGGCTGCCCGGCGGCAGGTGGACGATGCTGGTGACCACGCCGCGTTCCTGATCCTCATTGAGGATCTGGATGCGGAACTCGCCGGTGGCGCCGGGGATCTCGAACGCGACGGCGTCGATGCCGGCGGCGGACAGTTGAAGCTTTTGCGCATCCATGCTCGCGTCCTCACCTTGCGACGAGGCAACGCTGTTTTCCGGGCGGGGTTGCGCTAAGCGGCGGCGGCCGACTTGGGCGACGTCACCATGCAGGTGGAGGTGGCGTGGGCGCACAGGCGGCCGTCCTTGTCCGTCAGCCACGCCTCGGAGGCGACGATGCGGGACCCGGCGTGGATCACCTTGCCTCGGGCCACCACCGGGCCGGACTCCTTGGTCATCGCCCGCAGGTACGTCACCTTGAGCTCGACCGTCGCGTAGAGGTTTGCGGGCGGCAGGACGGTGTGCGTCGCCATGCCCATGGCAGTGTCCAGCACGGTCGCGGAATAGCCGCCGTGCACGATGCCGGCCGGGTTGTAGTGGTCGGTGGTCGGGCTGCTGTGCAGCACCACCTCGCCGTGCTCGGCTGACTGCACGGTCATGCCGATGATGCGCCCGATGCCGGGTGCGGGAGGGCCGGCCATGAAGACCCTCCGCACGAACTCCAGGCCTGTCAGGGTCTTCAGCAACTCCGCCTGGAACGGTTCCGCCATGGTGCAGCCTCCTGTTGCGTCCGCAGTTCAAGACATCGGCGTGCCGCCCGTCACCGGCACTAGCGCGCCCGTCATGTAGCTGCCTTCGGCCGAGGCCAGCAACACGTAGGCCGGCGCCAGCTCCGCCGGCTGCCCGGCGCGGCCCAGCGGCATCTGCGAGCCGAGCGTCTCCAGCTCCTCCGGAGTCTTGGCGATCGGCTGGATCGGCGTCCACACCGGGCCCGGCGCCACGCAGTTCACTCGGATACCCTGCGGCGCCAGCAGGTTGGACAGGCCGATGGTGAAGCTGACGATGGCGCCCTTGGTGGCGGCGTACACCAGCATGGATTTCAGCGCGACCTTGGCTTGCACGCTGGTGGTGTTCACGATCGCCGCCCCCGGCTTCATGTGCGGCACCGCCGCCTGGCACAGGTAGTACATGGCGAACACGTTGGTGCGGAACGCCATGTCCAGCTCGCCGGCGGTGATGTCCGACAGCCCCTCGTTGATCGTCTGCGCGGCGGCGTTGTTGATCAGGATGTCGAGCTTGCCCAGTTGCTTGACCGTTTCCGCCACCATCGCGTGGCAGTGCGCCTCGTCCTGGATGTCTCCCGGCAGCAGGACGGCGCGCCGGCCCGCCTTGCCGACCCAGGCCGCCGTGTCCTCCGCGTCGCCCTGCTCCACCGGCAGGTAGGACAGCGCCACGTCGGCCCCCTCCCGGGCGAACGCGATGGCGACGGCGCGGCCGATGCCGGAATCGCCGCCGGTGATCAGCGCCACCTGGTCGGTCAGCAGGCCCTTGCCGACGTAGCTGTGCTCGCCGTGGTCCGGCGCCGGGTCCATCTTGGAGGACAGGCCGGGTGCGGCCTGCTGCTGGTCGCCGGGAAAGCTCTTGGGGTGGGCGGTGCGTGGGTCTTGCATGGCTGGCAGCTCCGGGCGTGGCTCCCTGCAACGCTTGCGGGCGGCCCAGGATGCTTCGGCGGATGGGGCGCCTCAGGCGGCCAGCACGGCCAGCCCCGCTTGCAGGCTGGCGCGGGCCGAGCGTGCCAGAGGCGGCTGCAAATGCAGCACCCCGCCGTCGCGCCCGGCGACCCGCACGGGCAGCGCATCCGGCAGTCCGTCCATCCGCAGC
>CAXTTH010000284.1:0-410 GCA_964247035.1 uncultured Acetobacteraceae bacterium | reverse complement strand
CCGCAGCAGCCCGGCGGCCCCCGGCTCCGCCGCCACCGCCGGGGTGAAGTGGACCATGACGCCGGAGCCGCACACCACCCGGCCGGCATGGTCCGTCCCGGCCAGGCGCAGCGTGGCTGGGTGGTCCAGCCCCAGCATGTCGATCGCCTCGCCATGCTTGATGCTGCCCACCACTTCCAGGAACTCCGCCACTTCCAGGCTCAGCCCGGCCGCGTCGTGCGCCAGCCGGATCGCCGAGCCGCCGATCTCCGCCAGGCCGCGGGCGCTCTCGGCCGTGACGCCGAGCGTGGCGCCCACCCCCGCCCGCACCTGGGCCGCGTTGACCGAGACCTCCCAGATCGTGCCCCAGAGCTGTGCGGCCGCCGCGTCCTGCACGGACACGGACGCGGCGATGGAAGCGCTCAGCGTGT
>CAXTTH010000283.1:0-3434 GCA_964247035.1 uncultured Acetobacteraceae bacterium | reverse complement strand
ACCCGGTGCCGCCGCGACGTCGCCCAGCAGCATGGCCAGCCGCTCGACGCCGGCCGCCCAGCCGACCGCCGGCGTGGGCGGGCCGCCCATCTGCTCCACCAGGCCGTCATAGCGCCCCCCCGCCATCACCGTGCCCTGCGCGCCCAGCCGGTTGGTCACGAACTCGAACGCGGTGTGGTTGTAGTAGTCCAGGCCGCGGACGATGCGCGGGTTCTCCCGGAACGGCACGGCGAACCGCTCCAGATAGGCGAGCAGGGCGGCATAGAACTGCCCCGCTTCCGCCGTCAGGTGGGCGGCGATGGTCGGCGCGTCGGCCACCACGGCGCGGTCGCCTGCATCCTTGCTGTCCAGGATGCGCAGCGGGTTGCGCTCCAGCCGATCCTGGCTCTCGGCGGAGAGCGCCTCGCGGTGGGCGGTGAAATACGTCACTAGCGCCGCACGGTAGGCGTCCCGGCTCGGGCGGTCACCGAGGGTGTTGACCTCCAGCACCGTCTCGCCGGCGATGCCGAGCCGGGTCAGGATGTCCCAGCCGCAGGCGATCGCCTCGGCGTCCGCCAACGGCTCGGCCGCCCCGATCAGCTCGATGCCGATCTGATGGAACTGGCGATAGCGGCCCTTCTGCGGCCTCTCGTAGCGGAACATCGGCCCGGCGTAGAACACCTTCTGCGGCAGCGCCTGGGTCAGCCCGTTGCTGACCAGGGCGCGGCAGATGCCGGCCGTTCCTTCGGGACGCAGGGTGACGCTGTCGCCGCCGCGGTCGGCGAAGGTGTACATCTCCTTGGTCACCACATCGGACGTGTCGCCGAGGGTGCGGGAGAACACGGCGGTGTCCTCGAAGATCGGCGTGGCCCACTCGTCGAAGCCATACAGCGCAGCCGTGCTGCGTGCTGCATCCACCACGCGGGCGTGGCGGCGCTGGTCGTCCGCGATCAAGTCGTGAGTGCCACGGGGCGGTTGCAAGGCAGCCATGATAGTCCGGACATAGAAGTTGGATGGGCGCGTGTCATCACCGGTCACACGGCCTGGCGCAAGCGAGTTGCTGGGTTGCTGGACCAACGAGGCTGAATCGATGAGGCTGGCGCGTGACCGAAGACGAGTGGGCGGAGCTGCTCCGCCATTGCCCGACGCTCTACCACATGGCCGAGCGCGACAGCTGGCCAAGCATCCAGCGGCACGGGCTGCGCAGCGCCACGGCGCTGCTGGACCTGTTCGAGGTTCCGGCCGGGAAGCGCGCGGCGATCGAGGCGGCGCACCGGCCCGCCGGCGTCTGGCTGCGCCACCCGGTGCATGGCGCGGCCCTGGTACGGGACCAGAAGCCAATGGGCGACGCCGCCCTGCGCCGCTGCCTGCAGGACGGCATGGCCCCGGCGGACTGGTATCGGCTGCTGAACGGCAAGGTATTCTTCTGGCTGGTGCGGGACCGCCTGCTGAAGCTGCTGGGCGGCCGGGAGTACCGGGCGGCCGAGCACGACGTGCTGGAGATCGACGCCGCGGCGCTGGGGGCGGCGTACCGGCCGCTCGTGACGCTGAGCCCGATCAACAGCGGCGCCACGTTCAACCTTGGCCCTGCCCCACGCGGCCGGGGCACGTTCCAGCCGATCGCCGATTACGACTACGCCAGCCGCCGCAAGCGGGCGGCCCCGGCGGCCTGCGCGGTGGAGCTGACGGTGGAGTACGCCGTGCCGGACATCGCGCGGTTCGTGCGCCGGGTCGTGGCCATGCGGGGCGCGACGGCTGGCCGCGTCATTTACGGGGATGGTGCGTCAGAGACCGATGAATAGCCAGTCGAGCGCGCGCAGGATGTCGTCACGGCAGGCGGCGACGAAGCCTGCGGGTCGGCGGAGCGAGCGCCTGTCCACCGCCTTCATGAGGCGACTTGATGTGGAAGGTGTCGATCCGCGGCCCGCTCACTCCGCCGCCACCTTCACGGGCGCAGCCGCCTTCATCTCGGCCACCTTCGCCTCCACCAGGTCCACGATGTGGTCCACCATGCCCTCGGCGTTCATCCGGTGGTCCTGCCGCCCGGCGGCGTATACCATGTGCTTGCCGTCGCCGCCGCCTGTCACGCCGAGGTCGGTCATCAGCGCCTCGCCCGGCCCATTCACCACGCAGCCGATGATCGACAGCGTGATCGGCATCTCAATGTGCGCCAGCCGCTCCTCCAGCGTGCTCACCGTGGCGATCACGTTGAAGCCCTGCCGCGCGCAGGATGGGCAGGAAATGATCTTCACCCCCCGGTGCCGTACGCCGAGCGACTTCAGGATGTCCCAGCCGACGTAAACCTCCTCCTCCGGCTCGGCCGAGAGCGACACGCGCAGGGTATCGCCGATGCCGGCCCACAGCAGCGAGCCCAGCCCGATCGAACTCTTGACCGTGCCCGCCCGCTTGGACCCGGCCTCGGTGATACCGATGTGCAGCGGGTGGTCGCACACCTCGGCCAGTTGCTGGTAGGCGGCGACGGCCAGGAACACGTCAGACGCCTTCACGCTGATCTTGAACTCGTGGAAATCGTTGTCCTGCAGGATTTTGGCATGCTCCAGCGCGCTCTCGACCAGCGCGTCCGGATTCGGCTCGCCATACTTCTCCAGCAGATGGCGCTCCAGGCTGCCCGCGTTCACGCCGATGCGCATGGAGCAGCCATGATCCTTGGCGGCGCGGATCACCTCGCGCACCCGCTCGGCGCTGCCGATGTTGCCCGGGTTGATGCGCAGGCAGGCCGCCCCGCTCTGCGCCGCCTCGATGGCGCGTTTGTAGTGGAAATGGATGTCAGCCACGATCGGCACATCGACCTGCGCCACGATCTCGCGCAGGGCCAGCGCGCTCTCCTGGTCCGGGCAGGATACGCGGACGATATCGACACCCGCCTTTTCCGACTTGCGGATTTGCGCGACCGTTCCGGCTACGTCCGTGGTCAGCGTGTTGGTCATGGTCTGCACCGTCACCGGCGAGTCGCCGCCCACCGGCACGCGGCCGACATGGATCAGGCGGGACTTGCGGCGGTCGATCTGCTGGTATGAGCGGTAGTTCATCGGGGCGGGCTCCCTAACCGTGCCAGCGTTCTACTGCGCCGCAGCGCCCGGCGTCGAGTTCGGCTTGGCCAGCTTGAGTCCTGCCTTGGCCATCGCCGGGTCCAGCGGCACGTCCCGCCGCATCGCGCCCGGCGCTCCGAGCGACGGCATCGCCACCCCATCCACCAGCAGCTGCAGGCCGCCAGCGTTGCTGGTCGTCAGCAACAGTTGCGGGCGCACCGGCACCGGCCAGCTCTCTCCCGCGCGCAGCACGCGGTTGAGCAGCACCTGCCCTTCCGCCTGGCGCACCTGCACCCAGCCGCCCGCGTTGGCGCGCAGCACCACTCGCGACGTGGCAGGCGGAGCGGCCGGCATAGGCGGGGGCGCCACCGGCGGTGGGTGGGGGTGGTGGTGCGGCGGGGGGGG
>CAXTTH010000282.1:0-3444 GCA_964247035.1 uncultured Acetobacteraceae bacterium | reverse complement strand
CTGCTGGCCGCCGTCGCGCTCATGGCCATCGCCGCCCCGCTGCTCGGCACGGCCGACCCGACCGCCATCGCCCCGTCCCGCCGGCTGCGGCTGCCCTCGGCCGCCTACTGGTTCGGCACCGACATGCTGGGGCGGGACTTGTACTCCCGGGTGCTGTACGGCGCGCGCGTGTCGTTGGTGGTCGGGTTCGCGGTGGGGGCGCTCGCCTCCGGCATCGGCCTGCTGATCGGCGTGGTGGCCGGGTATGTCCGCCTGGTGGACGCGATCATCATGCGGGTGATGGACGGATTGATGTCCATCCCCTCCATCCTGCTCGCCATCGCGTTGATGGCGCTGACGCGGGGCAGCGTGCAGAACGTCATCCTCGCCATCACCGTGGCGGAGATCCCGCGCGTGACCCGGCTGGTGCGCGGCGTGGTGCTGAGCCTGCGCGAGCAGCCCTACGTGGAGGCGGCGGTGGCGTCCGGCACGCGCGCGCCGCGGGTGATCTTCCGCCACATCCTGCCCAACACGCTGGCGCCGATCATGGTGCAGGCGACGTTCATCTGCGCGTCGGCCATGATCACCGAAGCCATCCTCTCCTTCATCGGCGCCGGCACGCCGCCCACCATCCCGTCCTGGGGCAACATCATGGCCGAGGGCCGCTCGCTCTGGCAGGTCAAGCCGTTCATCGTGTTCTTCCCCGCCGCTTTCCTGTCACTCACGGTGCTGGCGGTGAACCTGCTGGGCGACGGCCTGCGCGACATGCTCGACCCTCGCCTGGCGAAACGGATTTGAGCGTGCTCGCTCTCCCTCTCCCGCTTGCGGAAGAGGGCCGGGGTGAGAGCCGCGCGCCCATCCTCTCCGTCCAGAGCCTGCAAACCCATTTCGGCACGCCGGATGGCGTCGTCCGCGCCGTCGAAGGCGTGTCCTTCCACATTCATGCGGGCGAGACGGTCGCCATCGTGGGGGAGAGCGGCTGCGGCAAGTCCGTCACCTCGCTGTCCATCCTCCGCTTGGTCAGCACGCCGCCGGGCAAGATCGCCGGGCGCATCGAGTTCGCCGGGCGCAACCTGCTGGAGCTGCCGGAGTCGGCCATGCGCAAGCTGCGCGGCAACGACATCAGCATGATCTTCCAGGAGCCGATGACCAGCCTGAACCCGGTGCTGACCGTCGGCCGCCAGATCGGCGAGACGCTGCGGCTGCATCAGGGCATGGACAAGGCGCAGGCGATGCGGCGCGCCGTGGAGATGCTGGACTTGGTCGGCATCTCGGCGGCGGCGCGCCGGGTGCGCGAGTTCCCGCACCAGCTTTCGGGCGGGATGCGGCAGCGGGTGATGATCGCGATGGCGCTGGCCTGCAACCCGAAGCTGCTGATCGCCGACGAGCCGACCACGGCGCTCGACGTGACGATCCAGGCGCAGATCCTCGACCTGATGCGGGACCTCAAGACCCGGCTCGGCTCCGCCATCATGCTGATCACCCACGACCTCGGCGTGGTGGCGGAGATGGCGGAGCGCGTGGTGGTGATGTACGCCGGCCGCAAGGTGGAGGAAGCCCCGGTGCGGGACCTGTTCGCCCGCCCGCTGCACCCCTACACGCGCGGCCTGCTCGGCGCGGTGCCCAGGCTCGGCTCATCGCTTGGGGCGGAGGGGCGCAGCAAGCTGGCTGAAATCCCCGGCCTGGTGCCGAGCCTGCGCCAGCGCATCGTAGGCTGCGCCTTTGCCGGGCGATGCCCCATGGCGACGGAGCACTGCCGCACGGTGGCGCCGGCGGTGCAGGAGGCGACGCCGGGCCACTTCGCGGCGTGCCACTACGCAGGGGCGGCATAGATGCGGCTGGCCCTCGTGCTGCTGCTGGCCCTGAACGGCTGCGGCGCCCCCACCGCCTGCCTCGCCAACCGCTATGACGGCTATGCCCCGGAGCATCGCTGCGTCAGCGGGGTGCGGCTGCCGGGCGGCCTCCTGCGCGACACCGACCCGCAATCCGGGCCTGCCGCGCCATGACGCCGCTGCTCGAGGTCAACGCGCTCCAGAAGCACTACCCGATCCGCGGCGGCCTGTTCGGCGGCCAGACCGCGACGGTGCATGCCGTGGATGGCGTGTCGTTCACCGTGTCCGCCGGGGAGACCCTGTCCATCGTGGGGGAGAGCGGCTGCGGCAAGAGCACCGTCGGCCGCGCCATCCTGCGGCTGACCGACCCCACGGACGGCGAGGTGTTCCTGGACGGCGAGCGCATCGACCAGTTGCCGCCGCGCAAGATGCGGCCCGTGCGCCGCCGGGTGCAGGTGGTGTTCCAGGACCCGTTCAGCAGCCTGAACCCGCGCATGCGCGTGCGCGACGTGCTGGCCGAGCCGATCACCAACTTCGGCCTGGCGCGCGGCACCGAGCTGGAGGACCGCGTGGCCGCGCTGATGGACAAGGTGCGGCTGCCGCGGGACGCGCTGCGCCGCTTCCCGCACGAGTTCAGCGGCGGGCAGCGCCAGCGCATCGGCATCGCCCGCGCGCTGGCGCCGGGGGCGGACCTGATCATCTGCGACGAGGCGGTGAGCGCGCTCGACGTGTCGGTGAAGGCCCAGGTCGTCAACCTGCTGAGCGACCTGCAGGACGAGTTAGGCCTGGCCTTGCTGTTCATCAGCCACGACCTCGCTATCGTGGAGCACCTGACGCACCGGGTCGCGGTGATGTACTTGGGCAAGATCGTGGAGCTGGCCGACCGCAGCAGCCTGTTCGCCAGCCCGGCGCACCCCTACACCCGCGCGCTGCTGTCCGCCGTGCCGGTGCCGGACCCGCTGGCCCGGCGCGACCGCATCGTCCTGCACGGCGACGTGCCCAGCCCGATCGACCCGCCCAAGGGCTGCCGCTTCCATACCCGCTGCCCGTACGTGTTCGACCGCTGCCGGGTGGAGGAGCCGCTGCTCAGGGCCAGGGGGCCCGGGCAGAAGGCGGCCTGCCACCTGGACGCGCTGCCGGAGCTGCACAAGCTGCCGGCGTGACGGCTTGCGGACTGTTCCTGTCTTGTTCCATAATGCGGACCATATCACAGGACAGCGTGCGTGGCAGGACAGGGCGAGGGGTGGCAAAACCAGGGGCGGCAGGAGCATGGCTGGTTCGGCCACGGCACCAGCCCCGGCTCAGGAGGCTTCTCACCCGCAGGCGGCCTGTCCGGGCCTGAGCGGCTGGACGAGCGGGCGGCCGCGGTGTCCTACGGCTCGCTCGCGGCACTGCCGCGGAGCCTGCGCCGCCATGCCTCCGCGTTGCATGAGTTCGGCGCCGCGAAGCGCCTGCAAGCCTTGCTGGCGCGCTGGTCGGGCGGCTTGCGGCTGAGCCAGTCGGCGTTCGCCAGCCGCTTCTTTGGCCGCAGCCCCGACGACAAGGCGGTGCAGGCGCTCCGCGCCCCGGCCCAGGGGCTTGCGGCGGCGAAGGACCATGACGGCCTGCATCGCCGCCGCCGCGCCCAGCCGTC
>CAXTTH010000281.1:0-3445 GCA_964247035.1 uncultured Acetobacteraceae bacterium | reverse complement strand
CACAGGCCGACAGCTTGCCAGAAGCCACTTTCTATCTCAAGTTAGAACTCTCAGGCGATTGTGGAGTCATGCGTCGGCATAAAGATGGTCCCGAATCGTTATCGCGACATGATAGCTCTTGGCTTCCAAGAGGACGATCTCTTGATATGACCGATGTATAAAACTGGTGGGTGATGTTGGGTTCGAACCAACGACCCGCTGATTAAGAGGAACCCGGGATGTGATCTAGCGCATTGCTTTCGCAGTGCGCCGTTCCATCGCGTCCCGGGCTCATTCTCGGGCTTGCGGCTACTCCGAACTGTCCTCGTCCCGGCTCACGTTCAGTCGCCTCAAGCCGTCGCGCAGGATGCGGTTGTCCCCGGCCAGCGACGGGATGCCCTGCCAGTCGTACGTCAAATGGCGGTCCGGGTCGAACTGGCTCTCCGCCAGGATGTACTTGCGGGTCATATAGCTACGCTTCTTTTTTGTCCCATGAAACCCATGATGCAGAATCCCGGGCACGACGCCGATGTCCTGGCGCACGTGCTCGTCGCAGCGGTCGGAGAACTCGCCCAGCCGGCGCGCGCAGCTCGGGGACAGGTAGGCGTCCGAGGTCTGCCGGATGCCGGCGAAGGCCAGCGCCGAATGGTAGTCGGCCGAGCCGGTCACCAGCCAGTCGGGCAACCCGCCGATGCCGTCCCATGCCTCCCGTCGCATCGCCCAGCTAAATCCGTAGTGGGAGCCGGAGGTAATTAAAGATTTCTCCTCCCGCTCCAGCAAGGCCATCGAGAGCGGCTGGCCCACCCCGTAGTCGTCGCGCACGACGGCCACGTCGCCGTCCATCCACGCCTGGCAGAAGCTGCGGTCGATCACCACGCCCCACTCGTTGATCAGCGGCCGGCCGTGCATGTCCAGGTCGATCGAGTGGGAGTGCGTCTGCCCCACCCGGTGGTGCTGCAGCATATGGATCGTCTCCATCGCCCAGTCCGAGCGCTGGAACGCGACATCGGCGTCGATGACGGCCAGGTATCTCCAGTCCGGCGGCAAAGTGCGGACGCCCACCTTCTGCAGCGCCTCCTTGATCCACAGCTCCTGGTTGGCGCCGCCGCGGACCTGCACGTGGTTCACGTGGCGCAGGAACGGGTCGCCCTTGTCGAAGGCATGGTCGCGCTCGCCGAAGGCATGCTCGACCAGGGTGAGCGAGACGCCCGAGTCCAGCATATGCTGGATGAACGCCCGCAACAGCCGCTCGCGGGACTTCCAGCGTCGGGGATTGTTATACACGGCAACCACACGTAAATCCTGAGCTGTAAACATAGCTTCTTTCCTGTGTCCGGGGTTTCGCGCTGGGGTTCGGGCGCAAGGCTGAGAGCCTGCGATGACGCCGGAAGCCAGTCCGGGGCCAATGAGTGCAGCCGGGCACGCCAGAGGCGGCCCGGTTGGGTTGTGTAACTAAGGTCTAAGTCTCAGGCGTCTTTGTAGCGCCAGCCGCAGTTTCGGTTTCGAGCTCGCATTGCAGCGGTGGTGGGCTTGATTCCGTAGTGTCTCGCGGCATCAGCAACACTAGCGAACTCGCCAGCAGGAGTGATGACAGAACGACGGCCTCGACCAGGCTTCGGGTCGCCATCCTTGTAGTGCCAGCCGCAACTACGATTCCGGACCCGTTCCGCGGCCAGGGCAGATGTGATGCCGTGGTGTTCGGCTGCTTCGGTCTTGCTGGGAAACTCTCCTGCCGGCGTTATGACAGCACGGCCTTTTGGATGAGGGCGCCCTTCTGCTTTCCGTTTGGCTTCGTGATCGCGCATTCTCCTTTGCAGAACAGCTTTCGGAACATCCCTGATGTTCTGACTGCTGGTGACGCAGTAAATGTTGCCGATCTCATAGGCTCCTGTGTCTGTAAAGCGAGCCATCACCAAGTTGTCGCGGCGGCTGCCACGTCTGGTCCAACGGTCATCCACTTGCCACCAATCAAGCCATTCTTGAAAGGAAAGCTTGAACTCGATTCCTCGTTGCCGGGCACTATACCTTTGAAAGTAGTAAGCCTTCCTTTCCTTCTGGAGCGGACCTGAGCCGAGACTTATCTTGCGGTGCTGGGGCAGCGCCGCATCCTCCTCAGCCACGCGACGATTCCGCCTGGCCGATACCCAGCAGCTCGTGCGCCAGCCGCCAGGCGATCATCTCGTGCGGGCAGGCGCGCTGCTCCACCCCAAAATACGGGATGGCGCTGCCGACTTCCATTTCGAGAGCGGCGATCAGCGCTCCCGCCTTGGCCCGCAGGCCGACCGCGGTCCGCGCTGGGGTGTTCGCCACGGCGAGCAAGCGCTCGTCGTGTTCGACAACGAAAAGGTCGAGCGCCCCGTCGATGACGAACGGATCGGCGTTCAGCCGCGCCATCTCGGCATTGACGGCCAGGAATCGTTGGCACGCCGCCAGCAGGTCGGCATCGGCTGCCGGCTCGGGCGATGGCCCGGCCAGCAGGAAGACCGGCGCGGCCCCGAGCAGGGTGCGACGGGACGTGGTAAGGGCTTGGGTAGCCTTGGGCATGGGTGAACTCCATCCTCGGGTTAGGGCCGGAGCAAGGTTGCACCCTTGCTCCGGCCTGTATTTTCTCGTATCAGTTAAACATGGGTTCCGCAATATCTAGTGTGAGAAAATCGCGGGGGCGACCTCGTGTCGATGCCGTTCAGATCAGCGTTCGCGTGCCGCCCGAGCAGCTTTCTCGCCTAGACCTGTGGATCAGGAGCCAGCCCGACCCCAAGCCCACGCGACCCGAGGCGATACGCCGCCTGACTGACCTCGGCCTTACCCAGCCGTCGCTGGAGTGACCACCGCGGCCGGCACGGGCTCCGGCACCGGAATCACCCTGGCATTGCCGGGCAGGCTGCCCGCCAGCACCAGGCCGTCGCGGGCCAAGGCGCCGATCGACGCCAGGGAGCCGCGGTTGGCAATCAACCCGGCCAGGTCCACGAACACGGCGCTGATCTTGCCGGACAGGTCGCCCGCCCCCGGCATAGCCAGCCGCCCGGCAGCTGCGGCGGGGCCGCCCCCGCCCCCCCCCCCCGGCGTTCCGCCGGCAAGCGCCGTCACGGCGGTCATCGCGCTGCCGGCGAGGCCTTGGACGGTGGTGGTCTGGCGAAGCCAGGACTTGAAGCTGGACAGGGTGGGCATGTCGTTTCTCCGTAGGGGTTGAGAGCCGGGTGGCGGCCTACGGCTTGAAGGCCTGGGCCGTCACAGGGTCGCCGGACGGCGGCGCTGCGAGTTGCAGGGCCGTCGCCGAGCACGCCATGCACCGCGCCATCCAGCCGCGGCCGAAGTGCCGCCAAGTGGGCAGGGTGCGATAGTAATCTTCATGGGCCTGCGCCAGCGCGCGGATGCGCTCGCAGGTCACGGCAGCCGGGCCGGCGGCGGCGGCCAGGGTTTGCGGCCCGACCACGCCGTCCGGCTCCGCGCCGACCACGCGCTGCAG
>CAXTTH010000280.1:1697-3496 GCA_964247035.1 uncultured Acetobacteraceae bacterium | reverse complement strand
CAGCTGCGGCTGAGCTTCGACGACCGGGTGGACCGGCTGATCGGCGCGCACCTGATCTCCCTGCTGGACCCGGCGGGCCGCGTGCCGATCGCCAGCGCCGCCCTGGCCGACGCCCTGGGCATCGAGCCTGCCCGGGTGGAGCGGGTGCGCGAGCGGATGCAGCGGTTCGACCCGCCCGGCCTGTTCGCGCAGGACCTGCGCGAGTGCCTGGCCGCCCAGCTCGCCGACCGCAACCGGCTGGACCCGGCGATGCAGGCGCTGCTCGACAACCTGGACCTGCTCGCCCGGCGCGACCTGCGCAGCTTGCGCGAGCTGTGCGACGTGGACGCGGGGGACCTGGCGGACATGATCGCCGAAATCCGCGCGCTCGACCCCAAGCCGGGCGCGTCATACGACATCGCGCCGGCCAGCGCCGTGCTGCCGGACGTGCTGATGCGGCGCGCGCCGATCCAGGCGGAGGACGGGCTGGAGTGGCTGCTGGAGCTGAACCCCGAGACCATGCCGCGCGTGCTGGTCAACCAGGGCTTCCACGCCCGCATCCTGACGCGGGCCAAGCGGGACGAGCGGGCCTTCCTGGGGGAGCAGCTTTCCTCGGCCAACTGGCTGGTCAAGTCCTTGCAGCAGCGGGCGCAGACCATCCTGAAGGTGTCGGCCGAGATCGTCCGGCGGCAGGACGCCTTCTTCCAGCACGGGGTGGCGCACCTGCGCCCGTTGATCCTGCGCGACATCGCCGAGGCGGTGGAGATGCACGAGAGCACCGTCAGCCGGGTGACTGCCAACAAGTACATCGCCACCCCGCGCGGCACCTTCGAGCTGAAGTACTTCTTCACCACGGCGATCGCCGGGACGGACGGGGAAAGCCACAGCGCGGAGGCGGTGCGGCAGCGCATCCGGCACATGGTGGATGCCGAGCGCGCGGAGGACGTGCTGTCCGATGACGCCATCGTGGCGGCGCTGCGGCGGGAAGGCGTGGACATCGCGCGCCGGACGGTCGCTAAATACCGCGACGCGCTGCGGATACCCAGCTCAGTGCAGCGCAAGCGGGAGAAGGCGCTGTCCTGACCGGCTGCGCGCTCCCATCACATGGGAGTCACGCCGATGCAGATCACGGTTTCCGGCAAGCAGGTTGACCTGTCGGACGCGCTGCGGACCCGGGTGTCCGACGGGCTGGACACCATCGCGGGCAAGTACTTCGACCACGCGCTGGAGGCTAGCGTCACGTTCAGCCGGGCGCGCTCCTTCTTCACCTGCGACATCAACGTGCATGCCGGCCGCGGGCTGACGCTGCGCGGCGAGGGCGAGGCGGCGGACGCCAACGGCGCGTTCGACGATGCGGCGGAACACATCGCCAAGCGGCTGCGGCGATACCGCCGCCGGGTCAACGACCATGCGCGGGACGCATCGCAGCGCGAAGCGCCGCAGCCGGCGCGGCAATACGTGCTGCGCCAGGAGGACGAGGCGTCGCCGGCCGCCTTGGATGGCCGGGCGCAAACCTTCGCCACCGTGATCGCCGAGGTGGCGACCAGCATCGACCAACTGAGCGTCAGCGAGGCGGTGATGCGGCTCGACCTGGCGGACCAGCAGGTGCTGATGTTCCACAACGGCGCGACGGGGGAGCTGAACGTGGTGTACCGGCGCATGGACGGCCACATCGGCTGGATCGACCCGGCGGCGCGCGGCGCTTAGCATTGCAGGGCTCTGCCCTGCACCCGCAAGGGGACGAAGTCCCCTTGACCCCTGTTGCTACAGATCAGGTGTCCAGAGGACTTCGTCCTCTGGCGGGGTTCGGGGCAGAGCCC
>CAXTTH010000280.1:0-1687 GCA_964247035.1 uncultured Acetobacteraceae bacterium | reverse complement strand
GGGGGCCGGCGCGGCTCGGTGGGGGGGGCGCGGGGCGGCCCCCCCCCCCCCCCCCCACCTTGCTTCCTGCCGGCCGTCAGTGAACGAGGGTCGCGATCATCTCGTGCTCGATGATCGCGGCGAGGGCCAGGTTGCGGTCCTCGGCCACGGCCATCGGCGCGCCGTCCGCCGCGTGGATGGCGAACATGGCGGTGCCGTTCATCATCACGGGCTTGACGTAGGCGAGCTGGGACATGCCGAGCTGCTGCAGCTGGTCGGGCGTGATGCGCCGCACGTCGATGCGGGTTTCAGTGTTGGTCATGATGTGCTCCTCGCACCGGCCCCCGGTTCGGCGGGCCACGGTGCACGTTCGGTTTTCGGGTGCGGTTGCAAGCCCCGGGACGAAGAGGTCAGCCCTTGTCGGCCTTGAACGGGTCGGCCTTGGACTGCACGAAGCGCTGCTCGGCATCGACGACGCGCGAGCCGCCGGAGCGGGTGATCGGGATGGACTTCACCCTGATCTCGGGCTGCGGGCGGGCCAGGTCGATGTGCAGCAAGCCGTTGTCGAGCAGCGCGCCCGTCACCTCGATCCCCTCCGCCATGACGAAGGCGCGCTGGAACTGGCGCGCCGCGATGCCGCGGTGGAGGAAGACGCGACCTTGCGTGTCGTCAGTCTGGCGGCCACGGATGACCAACTGGTTATCTTCCTGCGTGATCTGCAGGTCGTCCATGGTGAACCCGGCCACCGCGAGCGTGATGCGGAGCGTGGCGCTGCTGAGCTGCTCGATGTTGTAGGGCGGGTATCCGTCGGTCGATGACTTGGACGCGCGCTCGATCATCTGCTCGAGCTGGTCGAAGCCGACGAAGAGCGGGGATGCGAAGACGCGGGTGGACGACATGCGGCCTCCTCCTGGGAGCGAGACGGGCGGTGGAACCCAGACAGGCGTTCCGATGCGGATGACTTTGGCCCGCGGCCCCGCCGATGCAAGGCCATGTTGATAGGCTCCCGCCGCGAGGCTACATGCGGCCGGTGATGCCCGCCGCCCCCCTGCCGATCCTGATCGCCCCGCACGCCTCCCTGCGCACCAAGGCCCGCCCGGTCACGCCGGCAGACGCCGCCACGGTCCAGGCGCTGGCGCCGCGCATGCTCAAGACGATGTACGACGCGCCGGGCATCGGCCTGGCAGCGCCGCAGGTGGGCGTGGGGCTGCGGCTGGTGGTGATCGACCTGATGCCGGACAACGCGCCGCACCCCGTCACCCTGGTGAACCCGAAGGTGGTGGCGGTCAGCGACGAGTGGGCGACCCGGGAGGAGGGCTGCCTGTCGGTGCCCAACCAGTATGCCGAGCTGTCCCGCCCCGCGCGGGTGACGGTGCGCTACCACGACCTGGAAGGCGCGCAGCAGCAGATCGAGGCGGACGGGCTGCTGGCGGCGTGCCTGCAGCACGAGCTGGACCATCTGGACGGGGTGCTGTTCGTGGACCACCTCTCGGCGCTGAAGCGCAACATGCTGCTGCGCAAGCTGGCCAAAGAGGTGAAGCTCAAGGCGGCTGGCTGATGCGGCTCGCTTTCATGGGCAGCCCGGCTTTCTCGGTGCCGGCGTTGCAGGCGCTGCACGCCGCCGGGCACGAGATCGCGGCCGTCTATGCCCAGCCGCCCCGCCCCGCCGGCCGCGGCCAGGGCGTGGCGCGCTGCCCGGTGCATGCGG
>CAXTTH010000279.1:0-3506 GCA_964247035.1 uncultured Acetobacteraceae bacterium | reverse complement strand
GGCGCGCGACGCATGAGGCGGCCCTGAAGCAGGCCGGCGGCTGACCGATTGCGCGACGCCGCCGCTCCGGCGCGTTAACCGTCCGGCCATGAAAGGCTTGCTCGAAGGGGGGCAGCAAAATGCGGACGTGGAAGATGGCATCCTCGGATCTTGTTGCGGCGTTGCCCGTCGCAGTCCCCGGCGTCGAACGGCAGGCAACCGTTGCAGCCCTTCGCCAGGCGCCCGAGCGACGACCGGGCGGCGCGCCGCCGTGGTTCACGGACCCATTCGCTCCGATCAACCCGCGGACCATCGCGGGGGGCGCGTCCTGCCCGGGCTGGAGCCTGCCCGGCAACGGCGGGGCGACCGCGGAGCACGCCGAGGCGATGCTTGCCGGGTGCAAGGCAGCCGGCATCGGCCGCGGCATGGCCATGGGCCTTGCCGGCGTGCTGGAGGCTTCGCTGCACGCCGTCGCTCTCCGCTTCGCCTGACATCCAGGCGGGATGGTCAAAGCGACCTGCGGGCCGCCACGGTCCGCAGGATGTCCCGCTTGTCCCGGTCGAAGCCGATCTCCCGCAGGTAGCCTTTCGCCTCGGCGATCGCCGCGTTGAAGTCGTAGCCGCCGCCCACGGGGTTCAGGTGCTCGATGGGCGTCGCGTCCACGATGCCGAGGGGAAGGTTGGCGGCGCGGAGCCGCTCGGCCCAGTGCAGGTCGATCCCCCAGGCCCAGCGCAGCTCCGGGAACGGCAGCACAAGGGGAAAGGCGTCGCGGTGGAACGCCGTGACCGGCCCGCACTCCACGAAGTTCGTCCTGCGCACGAGGCAGCTCCACCTGCGGGCCGTCAGGGTGAACCTGAAGTAGGAGTGGAAGCGGTGCGCCGGCTGGCAGAGCCGCAGCCCCTCCAGCTCGGCCAGGAAGATGAACCGATCCAGGAACCCGGGCGGCAAGGCCACGTCGTCGTCCGTCACCAGCAGCCAGTCGAACCCGGCCAGGTCGTGCGCCTGCAAGGCGAGGTTGATGTTGTGGAACTTTCCCCGCTTCGCCATCGGCGCCAGCGCCACCTCCACCCGGTGCCGGGTCTGCCGCAGGGCTTGCAGGACTCGGTCAAGCTGCGCCGCGCGGCCCGCCACCTCGACGCTGGCGACCAGGATGCGGCGGGGCGGAAGCAGGGCGGCCTGCTGGCCCAGGCGGCGGGATTGGCCTCGCAGGCCGGCAGGCAGGTCGAACAGCCGGTCAGTGACCCGGCCCAAGGTGCGGCTGCGCCAGGAATAGCCGCGCTTCTCGCCGAACGGGTCATCGAAGAAGTCGCGGTGAAGCGGGGCTGGCCCCTGGCCCGCCGCCTCGGCCGTCCGCACGGGCTGCGGCGAAACCGGTTCGGGCACGTCCATCGTCAGCCGGCCGGCGGCGCGGAACAGGCCGTGCCGCCCTCAGAACAGCTTCTTGCCCGGCCCATACATCACCACCACGTCCGCCGGGTCGGCCAGGTTCAGCATCGCCCGCGCGCGCTCGTCCAGCGTGTCCGGCTCCAGGTGGGCGTTGCGCAAGCCGCCCACCCGTCGTTCCCACGTCCCGACATCCGCATCGACGCGGGCCAGCTCGGCCTGCGCCAGGCGGAGCTGGTCGCGTTGGCGGGCATAGGCCTGCAGGCCGTGGTCGCCCTGGGTGGCGCTCCAGCCGAAATAGCCCGCGACGCCGAGCAGCAGCAGCGGCGGCACTGCGGCCTTCGCGCGCCGCTTCAGTTCACGTCCGATTGACATGTGTTTATCCTGGGATTAAGGTCGAAATTACGACTCCATCCTAGCATGTCCGGTTGCAACCCCGATGCGCTAAAGTGGCGGCCCGGGGAACTCGGTGCGCCGGTGTTGCATCAGTGCCGTAGGATGGTGCGGCCGGCGTAGCGCGCCACCGGGCCCAGTTCGGCCTCGATCCGCATGAGCTGGTTGTACTTCGCCGTCCGGTCACTGCGGGACAGGCTGCCGGTCTTGATCTGCCCGCAATTGGCGGCCACCGCCAGGTCGGCGATGGTGCTGTCCTCCGTCTCGCCGGAGCGGTGGCTCATCACCGTCGCCATGCCCGCCCGGTGCGCGATCTCCATCGCGTCGAGCGTCTCGGACAGGGTGCCGATCTGGTTGACCTTGATGAGGATGGCGTTGCCGGTGTGCGCCTTGATGCCCCGGCGCAGCCGCTCGGGGTTGGTCACGAACAGGTCGTCCCCCACCAGCTGCAGCCGGCCGCCCAGCTCCGCCGTCAGGTGCGTCCAGCCGTCCCAGTCATCCTCGGCGCAGCCGTCCTCGATGGAGGCGATCGGGAAGCGCGCGGCCAGGTCCTTGAGGTAGGCGACCATGCCGGCGGCGTCGAGCGTCTTGCCTTCGCCGGCCATCGCGTAGCGGCCGTCGCGGTAGAACTCGGTGGCGGCGCAGTCGAGCGCGAAGGTCACGTCCTCGCCAGGGCGGTAGCCGGCCGCCTCGCAGGCCTTGGCGATGAAGCCGAGCGCCTCCTCGGCGGATTTGAGGTTGGGGGCGAAGCCGCCCTCGTCGCCCACGTTGGTGCCGAACCCGGCGTTGCTGAGCGCCTTTTTCAGCGCCTGGAAGATCTCGGAGCCCATGCGGACCGCCTCCGCCACGGTGGCGGCGGCGACCGGCTGGATCATGAACTCCTGGATGTCGATCGGGTTGTCCGCGTGCTGGCCGCCGTTGATGATGTTCATCATCGGCACCGGCAGGGTGCGGGCGAACACGCCGCCGACGTAGCGGTACAGCGGCAGGCCCACGTCCTCGGCCGCGGCCTTGGCCACCGCGAGCGAGACGCCGAGGACGGCGTTGGCGCCCAGGCGGGACTTGTTGGCGGTGCCGTCGAGGTCGATCATCATCTCGTCGATCCTGACCTGCTCGGCGGCGTCCATGCCGCTCAGCATGTCGAAGATCTCGCCTTCCACGTTCGCCACCGCCTGGCGCACGCCCTTGCCGCCGTAGCGGGCCTTGTCGCCGTCGCGCAGCTCCACCGCCTCGTGTGCGCCGGTGGACGCGCCGGACGGCACGGCGGCGCGGCCGAGCACGCCGCTGTCCAGGATCACGTCCACCTCGATCGCCGGGTTGCCGCGGCTGTCCAGGATTTCGCGGGCGGCGATGTCGGCGATGGCGGCCATGGCTCTGTGCTCCGGGAACGTTGGGGAAGGATCGGTATTGTTGCGGCGCGGATAGGATGGCACGGAAGACAAAGCAAGCGCACCCGCCCAGCCTGGGACCGCGGCGCGCCCTGATGGAGAATGCCGATGCCGCCGACCGATGCCTGCGTCCGACCGCGTTGGGCGGCCTCCCTGCTCGTGGCCACCCTGCTGGGCGGCTGCCAGCTTTCGACGCCGTTCCGAGACCCGAACGGCCGCGCGGCGGAGGACATGGCCGGCGTGATGAGCAGCTATGTCCGGCTGGGCGCGCGGCCGGTGCACACGCTGAGCGTGCAGCAGGCCCGCACCCAGCCCACGCCGCAGGACGCGGTGCGCGCCGTGGTTGCCGCCCAGGCCGTCGCC
>CAXTTH010000278.1:0-3510 GCA_964247035.1 uncultured Acetobacteraceae bacterium | reverse complement strand
TCCACCCGCAAACGCTAACCTAGCACAGCACAAAAGCTAGGGTTTCAACAGAGCATCGAAGCCTCTTTTGCCTGACGATTTATGGAGTATAATTGAGCCGTTGCTACCGCCTGCAAGGCCTTGTCCGAAGGGCGGCCGCCCGCCGGTGCCGGACCGTGCGGCGCTGACCGGCATCCTGTTTGTGCTCAAGACGGGGCTGCCGTGGGAGTATCTGCCGGCCGAGATGGGTTGTGGCAGCGGCATGACCTGCTGGCGGCGGCTGCGCGACTGGCAGCAGGCGGGCATCTGGTCCGCCTTGCATCGGGTGCGGCTGGAGCGCCTGCAGCAGGCTGGACACCTGAACTGGAGCCGGGCTTCGCTGGACAGCACCAGCATTGCGGCCAAAAAGGGGGGCTTGCGACGGGGCCGAACCCGACCGGGGCAAGCCAGGCACCAAGCGCCACCTCGTCGTCGATGCACGCGGCACGCCGCTCGGCATGGCTCTGAGCGGGGCCAATCGCCACGACAGCATGATGCTCGGTGCCACGCTGGACGCCATCCCGCCCGTGCGTTTGGGCAAGAGGGGCCGCCCACGCCGCCGGCCCAGGAAGTTGCACGCCGACAAGGCCTATGACAGCCGCCGTTGCCGGGCCGAGTGCCGCGCGCGCGGCATCCAACCCCGCATCGCACGCAAAGGCACGGACAACAGCCAGCGCCTGGGTCGCCACAGGTGGGTCGTGGAGCGCACCCATGCCTGGATGGCCCGCCTGCGCCGCCTGGCCGTGCGCTATGAGCGGCGCGACGACATCCACCTCGCGTTCGCCACCCTCGGATGCGCCCTTGTCTGCCTCAACCAAATACACCGGTTTTGTTAGGCACTTTTAGTTTCCGTAAGGGCAGCTCCGACCGCCTCGGCGCTCGATATCGCGATCAAGACCGCCCATGACGGATCGATCGAAGCGCGGCGGAGCGTCTGGGGCATAACCCCTCGTGAAAAGCAGGGCGACAATCAGCTGATATCCCTTTTGCGTGCTGCCATCGAGCGGGTCGCACCCGGCAGGGCAAATATCTCGGAAACTGGCTCGCCACGACCACTTGCGACGGAGGTCGAAAGCGAGGTGCTGTGCATCGTCGGCGAAGCCGTGGCCAATGCGTCGCGTCGTGCCGGACCGAGTGCGGTGACCGTCGCCTATGAGGACGAGGCATTGCGCATCATTATCGACGACGACGGGCCTGGGTTCGATCTGCCTTCCAACGAGAGCGTCCGTCAGGGCCACTTCGGCCTTTGAACCATATGCGAGCGGGCCGCACGGATTGGAGGTCATCTCGACATGGTGAGTGCGTCGGGAACGGGTATTTCAGTCGAGGTATCCGTACCGCTTGCGACGGCGACCACGCCGAGCAAGCCCACGACATAGGCCTAGTCGGCTACGCCCGGAATGGGCACAGCCCAACCACCCGTCGCGGGCGGTCGAACATAGCGTTCGTGCATCGTCGGATGCCGGCCGGCCCGTTGCGTGTTACCTTACTGAGTGTTACTCGAATGGTGCCCACGGTCGCTTGCGTGCTTACGAACTGATTGCTTGTCCGTACCGTTTTTTGCATCTCGCGGCGGCAAACACCCAAGGCCCGTGACAACATCGCCCCTGTGCTGCTGGTCAAGACACGGCAAGCTCATGCGCTTGGCCGAGCGACCCCGCAGCAAGCCAAGAACCGATCAACACCCGATGCCAACCAAACGTATTCTCCTCAGGTCAGTTCCAGAATCCCACAACGAGCGCGGTGATCAAGTATTCCCCGTTCCAGACAGAAAAGGAGACCGGGCAGCTGCCGTGCGACACGCAAGCCGCATGTCGCCCGTGGCGGGTGCCAGGCCTTTGCGCCGATGGCCGTTGCCGTACCATGCTACGGCAGCGGGGAATGCGCGATGATTTTTGGGGCGCTGCCCTCGCTGTTGCCTTCCCTGGTGGCGATGGCGCTGATCGCGACCTCTGTGACGGCGTTCAGGTTGCGTGGGGGCCGGCCAATATGGGTGGAGGTGCTCACCCAGGTTGTGCTTTTCATCCTACTAACGATCACGATGGACGCCGTCCTCGGCTCACCGTTGCATCCGCGTTACCAGGCCGCATCGTCCGAGCAGCGCCTGTGGGAGCAGGCGATTGAAGCCGGATGGTGGATCGTGTGCGGCCGTGTGACGGTCGGCTTCGCACGCCTGTCTGTCGTGCTGGAGGGCTGCCCGCGTGAAACGCGGATCGTTTCGGACCTGCTGGCAGGCGTCATCACGGTCGGGACGTTCCTGGCCATCGTTAACTTCGTCTTTGAGGTGCCCATCAGCGGTCTGCTCGCCACTTCGGGGGTGATCGCGATCGTGCTTGGTTTGGCGCTGCAGAATTCCTTGTCAGACGTATTTTCTGGTCTCGCGATGGGCCTCGAGCGGCCCTACAAGCCTGGGGACCTGCTTTGGATCGAGGGTGGGGTTGAAGGCCGAGTGTTGCAGGTGGATTGGCGGTCCACGCAGATCATGACCGACGACAGCAACGTCGCAATTGTGCCGAACAGCGTCATGGCCAAGTCGCGGCTCATCAATCGGAGCGCTCCGACGCCCATACGAGGTGCAACGGCCACGATTATCTTGGACTCCAGGGCGTTGCCGCGGCGCTGCCTCGATGCATTGGACGCCGCGGCCCGGTCCTGCAACGCGATGCTGGACGAACCTGCACCAACCGTGAGCTGCACTGGACTAAAGGGCAACGGCAGCACCTGGGAGGTCAGCTTCTCGGTTGCCACCACGGAAAGGCTCGCAGCCGCGAGGACAGAACTTTTCAATCAGATTCATCGGCAGCTCCTCCATGCCGGCATTTCGCTCGCCATAGACGGCAATGCTTTGCCGCCGCCCGATGTACCGACCGTTTCCCAAATGCTGGAGGGCTCTGATTTGTTTGGCGCCATGGCCGCTGACGCGCGCACTTCTCTGTCTCCTTATTTCCAGCCGCAACGGCTGGAAGCCGGAGACACGCTAGTCCGGGAAGGCGAGGTGCCGGATGCCCTGTTCCTGATCGGATCGGGCGCGGCGGAAGTCACGACCGCTACGGCAGGCGGACACAGGCTTATCCATCGGATAGGTCCTGGGGAAAGTCTCGGTGCGGTGGCGCTCATCACGGCTGTGCCCTATGCGGCGACGGTGACTGCGCTTACCGCGCTGCAGGCGTTCCGTCTCACTAAGAAAGATATCGCTGCGGCTATAGCGGAGGCGCCGGACTTGGCGGCGGCGCTCGATGACCTCGCGCGGCACGGAAGAGACATGCTGCGGCACGACTTGGCCGTTACCGACCAAGCCAAGTTCAGCCAGGCGCACGCGCGATCGTCGCCGCTCCGCACTTTTCTCGCAGTGATGGGGGGCGAATGGTCACTTCGCTGACCAGCCGGGCCCAAAAGGGATGTCGACGCAATCTGTACCGGATGAACGTCGCCGCTAGGTGTCGCTGCTATGGAGGTTGTCCCTCTGGGGCTGGGCTGAGAGGGTGTGGTTGC